>JAZDJY010000120.1:0-25527 GCA_043803615.1 Candidatus Aenigmatarchaeota archaeon
GCATGAAACAGGCGGAGCAGGAGTACAAGATTCACAAAAACTGAGATGTCCATATGCTAGGCCTCGACTTCGTCTCCCTCGAATACTTCCTGCCATTCCTTCTCGTAGTGGCGATTGTCTACGGAGCCCTTGAGACTGCGGGGATGTTCAGGAGCAAGGGCGTGAAGGTCATCATTGCGGTGGTGCTGGGTTTCTTCTCGGTCATGAGCTACCAGGTCGTCCAGATGATAAACTCTTTCCTCCCCTTCGCGGCCATAGTCTTCGTCTTCATATTCATCGCGGGCTACATGAAGAAGTCGCTTTCGGGAAAGCAAGGACAGGAGAAGGACAACACCTTAATCATAATCGTCTTCGGGCTCGGCATCCTCTTCATCGCGTCCATCGCGAATTCCACCGGCGGCTTCAGCCTTTATCAGTACACGGACTTCCTGTGGCTCATCGGGGTGGTCGCCGTGGTAGCGATACTGTACGCCGCCTACAAGATGGGCTCCCAGTGATTCCATGGCCGGGCCGTTCTCCGACATGCTCGGTTTCATGAGCGCCGCGGGCGTGTTCAACTACCTTGCGCTCTTCCTCGCACTCATAGTCCTGTACTACCTGTTCCTTTACCTGATAGGAAAGCACATGAAGTCTGCGTTCCTGAAGAAGGGTGTAAGGCCGAAGGTGCTCTCCGTCATTCTTTCCATGCTGGTCACCGCGCTCCTCTACGTGGCCTTCTTCTCGGTGGCCGGAGGTGCGGCCATGGTGGTGATTGCAGCCATCTTCGTGATAGCCGTGGTGTTCATCCTGTTCGTTGCCATAGGAAAGCTTGCGGGAATAGACGTCCCCGAGCTCCTTGGCATGAAGGACAAGGAGTAGTCAGGGCGCATCCGGGACGGCTTTGGAGCGGTCCTGTATGCCCGGGGTCCCGGCGGTAGGCGTAATATTTATAAGTGTTTCCCCCCAATAGAATAACATGGCACTGTTCGAAGACATGATACAGAACATGAGCAGGATGGGACTGTTCCAGTACCTGTTCCCGTTCCTTCTGTCATTTGCTCTCCTCTATGGACTCATGGAATGGGTCTTCAAGGGCGGCAAGCTCGGCGGCAAGCAGGTCCACGCGCTGATTGCCATAGTCCTGTCGTTCTTCGTGATGCTATACTCAAGCCTGAACTCCCAGCTTTACCAGCTCCTCACACAGGCTTCCGGCGTGTGGCTCGGCATAGGCGTGGTCTTGCTGCTCATAGTCCTTGCGACTGAGCTGCTTGGCCTGAACCTGAGGGAACTGCTGGGTGGTGAGAAGGGCGAACAGAACAAATGGATAAAGTACGCTGTAGTGCTGGTATTCATCTACATCGTGCTTTATGCAATCTTTGGCAACATCATGACAGGATTCCTGCCAGCAGGCCTGAACAACAGCGACATCTGGACCGTCGTGCTCGTGATAATCATAATAGGCATAGTCTTCGCGTTCGTGGGCGGCAAGGACAAGGAAGCGGCACCCGCCGGTTCGAAGCCAGTATAGATTCAGCGTAGTTTTTCGGTTTCTGATAGTTCTGAATTTGATACGCTATGCCTTTGGCTTTACTAGAAATGAACTAATAAAATAGCCGGATAGAATGCCAGAACTCTAGCTAAACTGCGATTAATTTACTCGTCCTCGTCGCTCTTCGGCGCGTACCTTGGGATGGCGTAGGAGCTCTCTGGCGCCTGCTGGGGCAGCCTTGCAGGCGGGCGCTCCAGCCTTTCCGGCGCAGCCGATGGTGCGGCGCCGCGAAGCTTCCTTATCGAGTCTATCATCGGCGAAAGCGAGCCCTTGACGACTTCCTCTAGCGAGTCTATCCTCGCGTTGGTCTCCTCAACGCTCTGCCTGATCGTAGAAATATCGTTTTTGAGCGAGGAAAGCTCCTCGGGCGCGGCGCCGCCGGGGGTGCGTGCCGGGGCGTTCTTCAGGTCGGAAGAGAGCTTCTCAGCCTTCTCCTCGACGTCGTGGACCCTGCGGGCCATGTCCTGCCACTTCTCCTCGGCTATCTGCTCGACGAGCTCCTCAACTTCCCTCCTGCGCCTGTCTTTTACTTCCCTGTCCCTTTCGTCCCTCTCCTTTGGGAGCGGGGCCTCTGCGAACCGCAGCGGCTGCATGTCCCCCCTTGCGCCCGGGGGCGGCGGGAGCTTCTCATCATCGAGTTCCGAGAACATGGCGCCGGGGCCGAGCCTCTTGTCCTTGGGGACGTCGTCCATATCCAGGTCGTCGTCTGGGAGGTCGTCTTCCGCGTCCCAGTCCGTCGGGGCGTACTTGTTCTTCCCCCCGAATTGCTGCTGCTGTTCGTATCCGCCAAACGGCTGCTGGCCCTGGGGAGCCGGCGGCATGGGCCTCTGGTAAGGCGCTGCCTGCTGGTATCCCGGCTGCGGGGCCATCCTCGGCTGACCCTGCGCCTGTCCTGCGCCGCTCCTCATGGCGTCCTTCATGGCCCTGTCGACCTCAAGCGGCGCATACCCCTCCTGCCGCAGCGTCTTTAATATCTCAGGCTCTGACATGCCCTGCGAAGAAAGCGATAGCACCCTCTGGGTCGGTACTCCCATGCCTCCGGGCGGAGTCTGGGGAGCCTGTTGACCTTTGTTTCCGAATCCTAGCATAATGAGCACTGCTCTTTATAATTCGGGCTTTTTACTTAAATCTTTACCCGCTTCTGGTCCGCTGTCGGCAAGCCCGGAGAGCATCGACTCCAGTATCTTCAGCGTTTCCTCCATCTTCCTGACCTCGGTCTTCTTCGCGAGGAACATCATCTGCTTGACGACTTCCTTGAGCGTGTTGTTCAGGGTCTCTGTCTTCCCTTCCATTGCCACAACCTTGGCCTCGAGCCCCTTCATCGACTCCGCGACGCTTTCGAGCTTCGAACCCATGGAATCGTCCATGGAAGAGACCCTCGCCGTCACTATCTTTTCCCGCTGCTCGAGAAGCCTTAGCCTCTTCGTGTTGTCGTTTACCCTCCCGACTATCTCGTTGACTATAGGGACGGCCGAAGGCTTTCCTTTTCCCTGCTGCTCACCGAAAACTGGCATGTCAAACACTCCGGGCATTTTTATTTAGTCCCCGACAATATAAAAATAGCCGGCGGCGATTTAAATTGAGCCGGCGGGGGATGTAAATGGCAGCAGCCGGGTATGCTTATGACGAGAACGAGCAGAGGCTTAGGATAAACTATCTCGGTTCCATCTTCGGCGCAAGCATCGAGGACTACGCGGAGTGCATGGCCGACGTCCTGGACAAGATCCTCGAAGTCAAGAACGTGAAGAGCGTCGTCCTCATAAAGGACAGGGAGTACGAGTACGGCCCCGAGCAGTCGGCCATGCTAGTCGAGATAGCAAAGGTCATAGAAGACGTCGTCCGCGAGAGGCTCATGTCGAGAGTGAAGGTCTCAGACGACCTGCAGAAGAAGCTTTTTCCCGAGATGAACGCGCGGATGCAGGACATCGTCGTAAACCTCCTGCGCAGGGACCCCATAGGCGCCTACGCCGAGGTGGTGCGCGAGATTAGGCGCATCAGGATAAGGATGGCGGAGACCAAGTACAGGAGCGCCTACGACATCTACGCCGACTACCTCAAGAACGTACTCGGCGTCATGAGGACGAGGCTTGAAGCGACACAGCTCATAAAGACGGCAAAGCCGCATGTCGCCGGCTACCACAGCGGGGACAGGTCGCTATATAGGGAGATATTCATTCCCAGCATCCGGCCCAATTTCATGCTCACGAGGTACATGATAACGCCCCCCGAGAACGGCAAGTCCGTGAAGAGGTATAACGTCGGGGACGTCGAGGTCGAGATATTCAGGCTCCCAGAGAGCGCCGAGTACTTCTACCACGTCCTCCCCCCCGAATTCGTGCTCACCGAGGAGAAGTACGCAGTCCTGGACGCGGCGAGGAGGTACATGGCGACGCACCAGCCCAAGACCGCGGAGTTCGTGAGGACGGGCAAGATCAGGGAAGTCTTCTATAACATCGGGCGGGACATGATAAGGGAGGTCGCCGACCAGCACGGCGTCTTCATGAGCGCAAAGGAACTGGACCAGCTGGCGACCATACTCACGAGATATACTGCAGGCCTCGGCGTCCTGGAACTGCTCCTGGCAGACGAGAACGTGCAGGACGTCTACATAAACTCCCCTGTCGAGTCGCAGCCCATACTCATAAACCACGCCGAGTTCGAGGAGTGCAGGACCAACCTCATCCCGACGCAGGATGACGCGGAGTCCTGGGCGACGAGGCTTAGGATGGAATCGGGAAGGCCGCTTGACGAGGCAAACCCGGTCCTGGACACGGACATAGGCGTCCCGGGCGGGAAGGCCAGGTTCTGCGTCATAACGAGGACGCTTTCGCCGCGCGGCCTGGGTTTTGCCATAAGGAGGCACAGGGACAAGCCGTGGACGCTTCCCCTTTTCATCAAGGCCAAGACCCTTTCCCCGCTTGCGGCAGGCGTCCTGTCATTCCTGATAGACGGCACGGCGAGCATGCTCGTCGCCGGAGGCAGAGGCGCGGGAAAGACCTCAGTCCTTGCGGCCCTGATGCTGGAGATACTGCCAAAGACGAGAATAGTATCCATCGAAGACAGCGTCACCGGGGACGCTTCCATCATATACGAGAACGGGGGCGAAATGAAGATTGGCACGGTGGGGGAGCTTGTAGACACGATGGTTGAAAAGTATGACAGTGAAAACATCCTTGGAAGGGACATACTCGCCTCGAACCCAAAGAATGTGAAGGTTTTTGCAATGGACAGCAAGGGGAAGATACGCCTCGCCCCAGTCAGCAGGTTCATAAGGCACAAGGTGAACAAGGAAATCTTTGAAATAAGGACGTCTACCGGCAGGAAGATATCCGTCACGGAGGACCACTCCCTCTTCTCGATGGGAGAAGACGGCTCTGTTTCTTCCGTGAAGTCGAAGAATCTCCGGGAAGGGGACTTCATCGTGACTCCGCGGGTGCTGAAGTTCGAAAACAAGCATGCAAAGTGCATCGATTTGTCAAAGCACGCTGAAAAATTGGGTGGTTTTTACCTCACCGGCGCGGCAGTGAGGGAATTTGCCGCCGCCAACAGGAACGCGATAAAGGCGGCCGGGAAGAAGCTTTGCTACAGCAAGCCGGGAATAAACTACTGGTTCAGGACCGGGACATTCCCTGCAAGGGTATTGTCTTCCATGAAGGAAAGGATAAAGGCAGGGGACGGCATTTCAATAAAGGCGAACAGGTATTCCCAGCCGATTCCTGCAATCATACACCTTGACGAGGATTTCCTGAAATTTGCCGGCATGTGGCTTGCAGATGGATGCTGCTACAAGAATTCCGTGATAATATCCGTGATGGAAAAGGAGGAAAGGGACGTTGTAAGAAGTGTCGCAGAAAAGATGGGACTCCGGGTCAGGATGCATTCCGACGAATGTTCCCTGATGCTGAATTCCGCGGTTCTGGTAAGGGTGATGGGCGACGTCCTTGGCCTCCGGGGAAATGCCTACACGAAAAGGATGCCTCCCTGGGCCTTCAGGCTTTCGGGAAAGCAGACCGGATGGCTCCTCAATGGCTTTTTCAGCGGCGACGGGTGCGCCTCGGACAAGGAGGTCGTCGCGTCCATATCCTCGGAAAAGCTCTTGGTGGATATACAGACCATGCTTCTTTCCTTCGGTGTTATATTGAGGATAGGAAAATACAGGAAAAGCGATAAGACGTGGCCATCGCACATAAGCTCGCTGAAATCACTGAAGCTTTTCAGGGAAAACGTAGGCTTCGTCCAGCAAAGGAAAATGAAGAGGCTGGATGCACTATGTTCTAAAGTTTCAACCCACGACAGCTCTGACGTCATACCCCTTTCGGTCGGCCTGAAGAAAAAGATAGCCGGGGTTTGCCCATTTTTCAACAAGAACGACTATATCGTGAGGGGAAACGAAATAGGAAGGGAACATATGAAAAAACTTCTTAAGAAGATTGACCCGGAAGAAAAAGAACTGGTAGGGAAGCTTTCCGTTCTGGCTGAATCCGACATCCTGTGGGACAGGATAACGGAAATAAAATCAGTGACGAAGCCGCAGTACGTCTATGACTTCTCCGTCCCCGGCTTTGAGAACTTCGTCTGCAACAATATCCTTGCCCACAACACGCTCGAGCTTCCCATAGACCAGCTCCGGGACATAGGCTATAACGTCGAGAGCCTGAAGTCGCGCTCCGTCCTCACGATGGTCGAGACCGAGATACCGGCAGACGAGGCCCTGAGGACGGCGCTTCGGCTTGGCGACTCCGCGCTCGTGGTAGGCGAGGTCAGGTCCACCGAGGCGCGTGCGCTCTACGAGGCCATGAGGATAGGCGCCCTCTCAAACGTCGTCATGGGCACCATCCACGGCGAGAGCGCCTACGGCGTCTTCGACAGGGTGGTAAACGATCTCCAAGTGCCGCTCACGTCGTTCAAGGCGACCGACATCATACCGATTTGTAAGACGCTGCGGACCGCCGACGGCCTGCACAGGTTCAGAAGGATGACCGAGATAACCGAAATCCGGAAGAAGTGGGACAAGAATCCGGACAAGGAGGGCGGCTTTGTGAACCTCTTCGAGTACTCGGCAAAGGAGGACAAGCTCAAGCCGACCGACACGCTCGTAAACGGCGAGTCCGAGACCCTCAACAGGATAGCGGGCTACGTAAAAGAGTGGCACGGGGACTGGCAGGCCGTGTGGGAGAACATAAACCTGCGCGCAAAGATTAAGAGCGCAACCGTCGAGATGAGCGACAAGCTAGGAAACCCCGAAATCCTCGAGGCGCAGTGGATAATGAAGTCCAACTCCCAGTTCCATCTCATATCCGAGGCGGTCAGGAAGGAGACGGGGGCAGTCGATTCGGCGCGCGTCTACGACCAGTGGCTTTCGTGGTTCCGCTCAAAAATCAAGTAGCATCGCGTGTTCTTCCAATAAATTAAAGCCGCGGCAAATATTTATCATGGGTCTTTTTTCAATCAAGCGAAAGCCCGCGGCAGCTGAAGGCTACGTGAGCCGTGGGGTCTCCACAGCATCGCCAGGGGGCATAAGCATAGCGTCGAGGGACTATCGGCTCTTCCGGCAGAGGGACAAGGAGAGGCTTACCTGGTACGAGGTGCTTGCCCAGTCCTCCAGCAAAGTGCTGGACATGAGCTTCGACGAAAAGACGAAAAAGGAGCTTTCCGCCGCAATCGATTTCACGGGCCTGCGGATAAAGGAGAATTCCCCGGTCGCCCTCTTCATCCTCACAGTCGTTATCTTCTCCTTTGCCGGAGGCTTTGCCTTCGCCCTGAAGGTCCTCCCTAACGTCTACGGCGTCGTGGCCTTCGTCATGGCGGGGCTGGGCTTCGGATACTATCTCATGCGCTATCCCATAAACCTCATGAAGGCCATGAGGATACAGGCAAGCTCCCAGGTGGTGCTTGCCGTGCTCTACATGGTCGTCTCGATGAGGATAATCCCAAACATAGAGCACGCGCTGCGGTTTGCGTCTTCGAACATCTCCGGCGTGCTGGCCTGGGACATGCGAAGGCTCCTATGGGACATAGAGATGGGCAAGTACTACTCCGCAAACGAGGCGCTCCTTGCGTACATAGCCAAGTGGAAGGCAGAAAACGAGGAGTTCTCCGATGCCCTGCGGCTCCTCATGGAATCCCAAAGCCAGGTGCCGCAGAAGGCCGAAAAGACCCTGGACGAGGCCCTGCGCGTGGTCCTGGACGGCACGCGCGACAGGATGAAGCACTACTCCCAGGACCTGCAGATGCCAGTCACCATGATACACATGATGGGCATAGTCCTCCCAATCCTTGGCTCCGTCATGGCCCCGATGGCCGCAATCTTCCTCGCCGACACCGTGACGTTCTGGCACTTCCTCATCGGCTACGACGTCATCCTCCCGATACTCCTCGTGTGGTTCATAAACAACACGCTCGCAAAGAGGCCCGTCACGTTCTCAAAGATTGACATCTCCCACCATCCGGACATGCCCCCAAGCGGAAGCTTCATGCTGGGCAAGGGAAAGAAGAAGGTCGCAATCCCGATGCTTCCGATTGCGCTCCTCGTGGGCGTCCTCATAGCGCTCCCCGGCGTGATGCACTTCATGCAGCATCCCGACTACCTCGTCACGCCCATGGTGGACAAGGGGTCCGGCATCCTCGAGCCCGCCGAGGTAGACGACCCGGACCAGTTCCTCACGCTTGTGATGTCGCTTCTGATAATACTCGGGGTCAGCGCCGCGGCATCGATATACTTCATCCTGAGCAACGTCCAGCGTTCGCGCGTCGAGGACTCGGTGTACAAGATGGAGTCCCAGTTCGAGCTTGCCCTCTTCCACCTGGGGAACAGGATATCCGGCGGGACGCCACTTGAGATAGCGATAGAAAAGGCAAACGAGGACGTAAAAGACCTGGAGATATCCAACATGTTTTCCATAATCATGCGCAACATGAGGACTCTGGGCATGACGTTTGAGCAGGCGCTCCTCAACCCGCAGTGCGGCGCCCTGCGCTACTACCCAAGCATCCTGATACAAAACGTCATGAGGACCATAACCGACACGGCCAGGCGCGGCGTGCAGTTTGCCTCCGAGTCCATGCTCACCGTGTCCCGCTACCTGAAGAACGTGAGGGAGACACAGGAGTTCATGAGGGACATACTCTCCGAGACCACGAGCAGCATGCAGTTCCAGGCCTACGCCATGGCGCCCCTCGTGAGCGGCCTCATAGTCGCGATGTCCCAGGTCATAATACAGGTGCTCGTGTTCCTGGGAAAGAAGCTTTCCGACTTCGGCGTAAGCGACGCCTTCCAGATAGACCTCTCCCAGATACTGGGCTCAAGCTCCTCCATAAGCTCCCCCATGTTCCAGCTCATCATCGGCATCTATCTCCTCGAGGTCATAATCATCCTTGCCATGTTCGTGACCAAGATCAACCGGGGCGACGACAAGTCCATGCAGTGGTTCCTCGCCGGGAAGATGATAATGGTCGCAATCGCCATATACGCGATGGTTGCCATCGGCGCAAGCCTGATGTTCGGCGGCATGATAGAGGGCGCCATGAGCCAGCTGACCACTGGATAGGCAAATCGCCTCCGCAGGGAGCGGGGAAGCCAAGATTTAAACCGCGGAAAGCAATATTTATCCATGGTGCGCCGCGGCGAAGTTTTCGGCATGAACACGACCGTCATGCTATTGCTTGTCCTCGTCGCGGCGATTGGCTTTACCGCCTTCCTCACGACAAGCTCCGGGGGCATGCAGTCGCTTTTGAAAGGCGTCTGCGAGAAGAACCCACAGCTCGCATTCTGCAACCCTGAAGAGGCGCCCGGAACCTTTGATTCCGAGGTCGCAAGGAAGTCAACGGAAGCCCTCGTCTGCGCCGTGAACAGCGTGGGCGCGGGGTCGGAGTGGTCCGGTGACAGAAGCATCGAGTGCTCCGATTACCAGAACACTCCGGGAAGGCCGGTCAGCGCGGAGGACTACCTGACGCTGACAAGGGAGATAGGGAAGAAAGACGATTGCGTGAAGGCCTGCATGGATGACCAGGCGGACCTTTGCAAAGGCCTTGCGGACTGCAAGGTCACCGGAGGCGCATATCTTCAAAGAGATTGGCTTGGGCTTGACAGCCTCTCGAGGGACAAGTGCGAATGCACACTCACTACATCGAGCAGGCCATACTTCGGCTGCAATAGCGCTTCCGGCACCTTCGAGTGCACGATTTCAAATTTCCGGCTGCCGCAGGAAGCCACGGCAGCCAATGAGTGGATACCATATTTTGGCGACCCCAAGTTCCTCGTCTACTGGCAGTCGTTCCCCATGAGCGAGGACACGTGGACCTTCCATGACGCCGGCTGGATGTATGCCGCAACGATAGCGGCGTCTGCAATCCCGCTTGGGGGCGCGGGAAAGGTCCTTGTGGGAGCAGGTTTAAAGACGGCGGGAGCCATAGCAAAGACAGCCTTCTCTGACATCAAGTCCAGTGTCTTCAAGTATGAAGCAAAACAAATTGAGAGAACTACCCTGAAGGCGGAAACCGCAGCGATAAGCAAGAAAGTAAGGGCGGACCTAAAGACTGTCGTCCTGAAAGACGTCAAGGACAAGGCCTTTGGCCTGCTTGGAAGGCCGGGCTCTATTTTCAGGCAGGGTGGAAAGCTCGTCCTGGGGGCGGGCGTCGTCACGACCCTGAGCTTTTATGATGTCGTAGACAGCTGGCTCTCGAAGATGGAAGTCCGCAAGAACATGATGGTCCTGAAGAGAGCAGGCGTCGTCGACCCTGGAACGTACCTGGTGGAAAAACGCCTGCCTGTTATCCTCAGCTACAAGAGCGGCATGCTAAGCAAGTCCACGCCCACCTTCGTGCTCGCCTCGCCATGCTACATCTCGGAGATGAAGGTCAGCAAGATAGAAGGTGTCGTATGCGGGAACTTCGGCTATGACGGGACGACCGGTTACATAAGCTGTACAGATCCTGACACTAATCAGGGAATTTTGAGCAAGGGATACCCAAGGAAGGGGGATGGCTACCCTTCCTGCTACGAACCTGACAATTACATCAGGACGCGCTTCCAGGCAGATAACTGGGATACGGGGAAAGAGGACCCGGTGAACAGTTACGTCCTGGGCTTCAGGAATACGATGCCTGGTTACGTGGAGATGACAAGCAGCGTCGTGACATCCGTAGTTTCTGACAAGGCCGTGCTGAAGTTCAACAAGGATGTAATAGCAAGCCTTGCCGGTGCCGAACTCCAGTTCGATACCGACGGCGGCCTGAAGAGCCTCCCATTTGCGGGCACCGGTGAGAAGGAGAACGACGACGGCGACCTGGCCTATTCCGGGATCGCAAGGTACTGCGGCATCACCGTTGACGCGTATTTCGACAAGCCCTCCGGGAGTTGTGACATAACGGAAGGAGGATTTGCGAAAGCCCAGCAGGTCTCGGCCACCTTATGGGATTCCTTATTGAACAAGCCTTTTGCGGGGACTGGATTCGCCCTCAGGGAACTTGAAGGCGTAGGCTGCTACGCATATCTGGAGATTTCTGGGGATTTAGGCAAGGAGGAAAAGGTTGACGACCCCGCAATCCTTGACGGCCTCAAGGCCACATCAGGCCTTTACGAAGAGAAGCCCTTCATCGAGTACGAGGAAGATGATTTTTCAGATAAGAGGAACGTGCTCTACAGATACAGCGGGTCCTCGTGGGAGTGGAGGTTTGCCGGACCTATCGGTGATTTGCTTCTGGATGGCGCATTGTTTTCGCCGGTCAGCGCGCTGTCTCCTGACTACCTGAAAGAGCATGGAATCGCGACGGTTAACGCAGACATAACCAAGGAGCTTGTGGGGAAAGACTATGCAGGGGGCATCGACGTGTTCAAGGACGTGCTTTCGAAGGACACCGACTCCAGCGGAGATGATGATACAAGCGACGATTACGTGGACATCACATACGACACGGTAAATGATGGCGTGTGCGGCGTCATGGATAGCATGGACAAGAGAAGAAAGATAGGCCTGAGGTACGGCTCCCAGTGGTCCATAAGCAGCGTTCCAAGCTCGCTTCCAGGTACCGAAAGCGACTACTGGATAGAGCTATTCGACAACAATGGGGATACGTTCGTGGACATGGTTGGCATAAACAACGGCTACGGCAGCGTCAGGGAGCAGTACATAGCATTCACTGAAAGCGAAAGCGGAAACATGGATTCCTACATCATGAGCCACTGCAGCATCCCTGAATCCATACTCGTCGGGAACGTGGATAAGATGAATGATTACGAAAACAACTACTGCTTTGCGCAGCCTACCAAAACGGAGATGGCATTGAGCATAGGAAGCACCGCAGTCATTGCAGCGGGTACGATTGCCGCAGGCTTCGTAGCCGACGGCGCGGCGATAGGGCTTCTGGTGGCTAGCGGCGCCGCTTCCGGGACCATGGACGTCATCGGAGAGCACTCCTCCAAGTGGCCCAATTCCGGAGGATAGTGCAGTGTTGTTTTGGCCCACCAGCGGTTATAATCCAAGCCAATTCTCAGATACGGGAGCCGTTCCTTCCGGAAAAGATAAATAGCCGCAAAAAGAAGTGATTGTCATGGAGTTCACGTTTCGGACCGTAATCGTCATGATACTCCTCCTTATCATGGCGCTCGTCTGCGCGACCATAATCCTCGGGTGGAGCGGCGACGCAAACAACCTCTTCCACGCCGTGATAGGCCCGTTCAGGGATATGGTGTCTTCGAAGCCTTCTTAGTGCGCAAGACCGCCTTCTTTCGCAGCCTGACGCAAATATTTAAGTAGAGCCTCCCATAATTATAACCATGAAGGGCCTCTCGATGACGCTTGAGATAGTCATCATAGCGATAGTGCTTCTTGTCACGGCTCTCGTCATTCTGACCATATTCGGCGGCCAGATGGCAAACGTCCTTTCGGCCCTCGGCATACTCCAGACCAGCACGGTTGAGTCTAGCCAGTGCCAGACCATGTGCAGCAATTGGTGCCTTGTGAACAGACCAGATACAAAAGTTGCTTGGACGACGCTCACCTTCACTAGAAACAAAGCCGACGGAACAGGGCCAGAGACAATTGGATGTAATACGATTATGTCTAAGTTAGGCTCTACCGAATGCAAGTGCACGATTTAGCCCAGCGGCCATTCTTTTCTGCAGTTCTTGGTTACGCCATTTTTATTTCATCCCACCGAAGTATTTGTTATGAAAGGCGCCGTGCCGGGGATGAACGAGTGGCTTTTTGTCGTGCTCACGATAGTCATCGGGGCACTTGCAATCATGTGGGGCATGGGAAAGCTTGATTTCTCCGGAGCGAATCCCGACGGGGCTTCTGATGGCAGCAGCAGCGTGATTTTCAGCCGCCAGGAAAGCAAGGTCTCAGCCGGGACGCTTAATGCCTACCTTGAGAAGAACGCAGGCGAAAAGCTCAAAGGGAAGGGTCAGGTGTTCTACGACCTTGGCGTCAGGTACGACATAGACCCGGCGTTTGCCGTCGCGGTTTCGCAGAAGGAGACGTCCCTTGGCAGGCAGACGTGCCAGGGGATAAGTGAGAGCTGTAGCAACTTCTTCTGCATAAAGGCCACCGGCGGCGCGGGCGGGAGCGGGGCTTGCGGCTCCTGGGCGTCCTACGGCACGCCGGAGCAGGGCATCGAGGCATTCTATTCCCTGATAAAGACGGGCTACGTCGACTCCGGACAGGACACGATAGCCGAGATTGGCTGCGCTCCGGGCTCCGGCTATTCCTCGCACTGCTACTGCGCAGGCGATACGACGCCGTACTGCTCGTCATGGATCGGGGGCGCTTCAGGCGTTCCCGCGCTAACCGAAAAGGTTGTGGACTACGCCGCCTGATGATTGTGGGAAGCCTCGGTTTTTAAGCCTCCGCGGGAACAATATATCATGGCGAAGGGCCAGGTGCCCGAGATGGGCATGGGCATGGTCGAGCTCATCATAACCGTCGCGACGATTTCGGTCGTGATTGCGGTCGTCATGTTCCTGATACAAGGCAAGTGACCCGGCAGATTTAAGGCTCCCGCCGCGAATAATTAAGATGGCACGCAAGGGGTCAAACGTCCTCTCAAAGCCCCTCTTCGGGGTCATCGCGCTCGCGCTCGTGATTTTTGCGATAGTGTTCCTGTACGTTAAACTGGCATCGATAAGCAACCCCTGCTGGCAGGAAGTCCTCTTAGGCCTTGAGCCCCTTAAGACCGGGACCTCCATGCCCGTCGTCATGAAGTTTGACGGGGAGTGCCTCTCAAAGTTCGTCATCACTACGAACAGGGCCGCATGCGGCATCGAGTGCAGGAGCATAGGCGACGATGACGAGGAGCGCGCGTGCGCCTCCAAGTGCTCGTACGGCGACGATGAAAGCCCCAGAACCTTCATAATCGCCGTGCCCAAGGACAGCGGATTCTTCGAAAAAGCAGGAAAGGTCATCTACGACCGGAACCTCTACTGGATCATGGGCGGGAAGACTGAGGTCTTTTCGGTGGGCTGCCAGGCAAATTCCGTGGACGCCGCGCTGGGCTGCGAGGATGAGCACGGCGTCTGGGCATGCGAGCCCGGGGAGAACGCGGCAAGCTACACGCTCGCAATCGATGACACGCAGAAAATATGCGATATAAAGGTGAAGGCGTAGTGGTTGCATGGAAGGCAACAAGATGATAATCGCGATGTCCTTTGCGCTCATCCTGATATCATTCTTCTGGATACAGGGCGTCTACGTCATAGCACCCATCCTCCAGGGCGGCATATACGCAACCGAGAAAGGCATATCCGTCCAGATAGACGCGCTTTCCTCGGTAGACGAGGGCCGGGTGAAACTGAATATTCCAGTGAACATGATAAAGAGCGTCTCGGTATCGTACGAAACGAAGGGGGACAAGGAGAGCTATAAGATAAGCGAGGATGGCTGGTACGTCATAGTGTCATACAAGCTGGGGACGGGAAGCGTGAAAGGGGTAAGCCTCATAAGGTCCTATCCTAAGGGTGCCGCGATGGAAAAGACCATACTCTCCCCATCAGACCTCTGCGTCGTGAAGAGGGCGGATAGCCCGTATGCGGAGGTGGCAAGATGCTGAAGAAGGGGCAGCTTGACATAGACATAGAGTTCATGGGAGGGACCATCATATTCGTGGCACTGGGATGCCTCCTCTACCTGATGATAATAGCGCCGCTCCTTGCCGTCCAGTACGCGACGTCCGAGGCAGGCTCTAACGTCGGCTCGATGGAGTATTCCAACTACATGAAGAGAAGCCTCCTTGACGCCCGCGGTGACGGCAGCATGATGAGCCGCGCCGGTCTTTCCCTTGCCGTCTCTTCAGGGCAGCACCCGGCCGGGGCAGGCGCAGGCTACGTCGCGGTGACCGACATGCTCGGGCTGGCAGAATGGGTATTCGACGGGGAAAAGGATAAGACGTCGTCCCACGAGACCTTCGCCGTGATGTCGACCGACGTCTTCCCCGCACCGGAAGGTTCCTTTTCCGTGATGCAGAAGGGGAAGGACTACGTCGTCCACGCCTACAAGGCCGGGGGCACCCTGATGCTAGACATCCACTATGACGTCATATGCGGGAGCGTTTCGCGCGAGGACCCGTCAGCCTTCACGGCGCCTAGGTGCGAGGACGTGAAACCGCTCAGGGCCGTCGCACTCGACGCGAAGGGCGTTTCTTCATCGTGCGTCGTCCCTGTCAAGAACGGCAAGCAGGAGAGGACCCTCACGCTGGTCACGGCTTCGTCGGACGTGGAGGCATCTGACCTCGTGCCCGCGGGTCTTGACCTCCTTTTGGCATCAGACTGTGTTCCGGGGAAGGATGGCGGCATGTGCGTGAGGCTCGTCGGGAGGCAGGCTCTGCCCCTCAGGATTTACGCCGCGTACAAGGGAGGAGCATTCTCATGAGGTCCAAGGCATCCATCGGGCTCTTCGGCATGGTCATAATAGGGATAATAATACTTGCAATCGTCGCAGTCCTGCACACCTTTCCAAGCATACAGAAATTCGCAAAAGTCAGGGGCGATGCCGTCACATTCGTCTCCATGAACGACGAGGCCGGGAAGGTCTTCCCCTTGCTTGCAGCATCATACGCCGGCAAGTCCGGCATGGATTTCCTCGCCTGCAGCATCTCCGGGGTGAAGGACTGCGGGACCATGGGCGATGACCTTGAGCTCCTCGCAGAGGAGATGGACACGGGAGTGGTCCTTTACAGCAAGACCGGGGCTTTTGCAACCTACGGCAAAAGGAAGGACGGCGAGATATTCGTCGTCGAGATTCCTCTTCCGGGCGGCAAAACCGGGACCGTAGGGTTCATGTTGGACAGGCCCTCCGTGCAGCCCATGGTCACCGACTGGATATGGCCCCTTGACACGGGCGCAGGCCTTACGGTCCGCAGCTGCTACGGTGAGAAGAGGGTGAGCGCAAAGAGCGGCCGGCCGTACACCCATTCCGGGATAGACCTCGGGGGCAGCAGCGGCGACAGTGTCTACGCGGTTTCCGGCGGCACCGTCAAGTACGTGTGCACCGGGGCAACCGAAGGGGACGTGAACGGCTGCCATGGATACGGCAACATGCTTATCATAAAGCACGGGGACTACTACGTGCGCTACAGCCACCTTTCGAAGATTGCTGAGGGAGTTAAGGAAGACCTGAAGGTGGACAAGGGCGACACCATAGGCTACGTCGGCAACACCGGATACTCGTTTGGAAGCCATCTCGACTTCAAGGTGTACTCCTACGACCCTGACGAGTGGGGATACAATGCGAACATCGACCCGCTGTGCATGTACGGCGAAGGCTACCTGAGCGGCGTCGTGAAGCTTTCGTACGCCGCAGGCGACGAGGACTGCGGCAGGGCAAGGAGCGTGTGCTCTTCTCAAAGCACGGCAGGGTACGCGCCTTCGGAGAATGACGAGTGAGGGATGTCATGAAAGCACACGGGATGAAGGGAATGGTGAACGTCGTGTACGCGATAGCGCTGATAGTGATGCTTCTCATGGCGCTCTCATTCCTCGGGTCGTCCATGTTCAGGAAGCAGGATACAGTGCAGGTCATGTTCGACAGCGACGTCTACACGCTCCAGGGCGCGCTTGACGCAGCAAAGCTATACCTGGACACGGCGGCAAGGTACTCCGTCCAGCAGGCCATGTACGAGAACGGCCTGCGCGGCGGCTTCTCCCCGCTTTCGGAATGCTCTGTCTACGAATACACAGGGAAGAAATACTGCCTGTGGGGAGGAAGTGGCGGACTTTCGCCTTCTGCGGCGGATGCGGCAAAAGAGCTGCAGAAGACCGCAAACCAGTCGTTTGTGGCGTACACCAAGAAAAGCGTCATAGTGGCCCTGTATCCTGTCGCTATTCCCGTGTACGGCTACCCCTCGGTAAAAGACGTGAACGGCTATGAGTGCAGCGTGCTCATTAAATCTCCGGCAAGGCTTTCCGCCGGCACGGTGTCCGAAGTCTCAGGCGACGAGACGACCTTAAGCGTCCCGTCGGAGATAAACGTCACCGTCAGCATGCCATACTTTCGGGCCTTTGAGATTGCGCAAGGCATCCACGCATCGCTTTCCAGTGCCGCCGGCTGCAGCCCTGCCGATATCGAGAAGACTGAAACGACGGAATGCTGCAGCGTCTCGGTGAAGGTAGTCGACGAGGCAAGCTGCACGGTCATGGTCTCGGTGAAGACGAAGAAGGAGTTCCTCGTCTGGGACGGCGCCGCGGCGGCAATGGAGCCAGTGGATTTCACATTCTTCTGGAAGGCCGCTCCTCCGGCTGCAGGCGGGACTGGGGGGTAGTTTCAGGCCCGGTGAACTGCTATTTTAAACCTGCCTACAAACAAATATATAATAAACGCCGGCCCATGTTTTGGCTGGCGAGAGCATTCCAGTGAGGCGGAGGTGCCAGTGATGTCAGACGAGCAGAAGGCTAAGGAAGGAAGCAGCAGGGATTCAGCATCGGGCGGCAAGACCGCAGAGGCATTGACGCAGGCGACAAAGAATAAAGGCGGCATCGAGGCAAACGTCGTCCTCGTGGGCAAGAAGCCCACCATGAACTACGTCCTTGCGGCGGTCACCCAGTTCTCGGACGGCCTCAAAGACATCCACATAAAGGCCAGGGGAAAGAACATATGCAGGGCAGTCGATGTGGCAGAGGTCGTGAGGGGAGGTTCGTCCAGGGCCTCACTACGCAGATAGACATAGGCACCCAGGAGATAGTAGAAGAAGGCGGCAGCAAGGTGAACGTCTCGACGATAGACATACAGCTCCGAAGATAGGCCTTCCGGACACTTCTTTTCATCGTTTTCCCTGCAGCTTTGGCTGATTTATTAATCCACGGACCAAAATATAGTATTCCGGCATGCGGGCTTTTTGCGAGCGTGCTGGTTTGTCTTCACTGGGGTGGTTTGATGGGTTCGGACGAAAAATTCAAGATACAGAAGATAAAGGCAAGGGAGATCCTGGATTCCAGGGGAAACCCGACAGTAGAGGTTGATCTTTTCACGAGCGCGGGCATGGCGAGGGCCGCTGTCCCAAGCGGCGCGAGCACAGGGTCGCAGGAAGCACTAGAGCTGCGCGACGGCGGCAAGAGGTACGGCGGGAAGGGCGTCCAGAAGGCCGTCGAGAACGTGAACAAGCTCATCGCAAGGCACGTGCACGGAAGGGACGTGCGCCTGCAGGGGGAGCTGGACGAGGCCATGATAGAGCTGGACGGCACCGAGAACAAGGAGAAGCTTGGCGCAAACGCCATCCTCGGAGTGAGCATGGCGGCATGCAGGGCAGCGGCGATGGGAAAGGGCGTGCCGCTCTTCGTCCACATAGCCGGGATTTCAGGCAACAAGAACATGATGCTTCCGGTGCCATCGATGAACGTCATAAACGGCGGCGCCCACGCGGGAAGCTCGCTTGCCGTCCAGGAGTTCATGATACAGCCATTCGCGGATACGTTCAAAGAGGCGCTGCGGATGGGCGCAGAGACCTACCAGGTCCTGAAAGGCATAGTCAAGGAGAAGCACGGCAAGAGCGCCATAAACGTGGGCGACGAGGGAGGCTTTGCCCCAGCCATAGATAGCACAGAGGAGGCCATCTCCCTCATCGTGAAGGCCATAGACCAGGCAGGCTACCACGGAAAGATAATGCTAGCCCTCGACTCCGCAGCCTCGGGATTCTACAAGGACGCAACATACCACATCGACGGAAAGAAGCTCTCGACCGGGGGGATGGTGGACTACTATGCGGCGCTCGCAGGCAAGTACCCGATAATCTCCTTTGAGGACCCATTCGAAGAGGAGGACTGGAGGGGATTTGCGCAGCTCACGCAGAAGGTCGGGCAGAAGGTGACGGTGATAGGCGACGACCTCCTCGTGACCAACGTCAAGAGGATACGAAAGGCCGTCGAGATGGAGGCCTGCAATGGCCTGCTCCTGAAGGTCAACCAGATAGGGACTGTAAGCGAGGCCATAGAGGCCGCAAAGTACGCGATGCAGAACAAGTGGAAGGTGATGGTCTCCCACAGGTCGGGCGAGACCGAGGACTCCTTCATCGCAGACCTCGTGGTGGGCCTGGGTACAGGGCTCCTGAAGACTGGTGCGCCCTGCAGGTCCGAGAGGAACGCAAAGTACAACCAGCTCCTAAGGATAGAGGAAGAGTTGCTCTCGAAGTGAGGGCAGGGCGGGATTGCAATGGCCCCGAAAAGGAAAGTGCTCCTGATAATAAGGGACGGGTGGGGCTATAGCGAGGAGAGGCGGGGCAACGCCATCCTTGCAGCACATGTCCAGAACGACGAGATGTACACGTCCTGCTTTCCCACGTGCGTGCTGCAGTGCACGGGAAACGCGGTGGGAAATCCAGACGGCGTCCAGGGAGGCTCCGAGGTCGGCCACCTGACACTCGGCGCCGGCAGGCTAGTGTGGCAGCCATACGAGCTCATAAACAGGACCATAAAGGACGGCTCATTCTTCGAAAACAAGGCGCTGCTAGGTGCGATACAAAATTGCGTGAAGGAGAAGTCTGACCTGCACATCTCCGGCCTTTTCTCGGATGCGGGCGTGCACTCCGACATGCACCACATGTTCCACCTCCTGGACATGGCAAAAAAACACGGCCTCAAAAATGTCTACTTGCATCTCTGCCTCGACGGAAGGGACGTCCCGGAGAAGTCGGCGCTTTCCTTCCTGGAAAAGCTCCAAAAGAAGATGAAGGAGGCAGGTGTGGGAAAGATAGCCGGTGTTGCCGGCAGGTACTACGGCATGGACAGGGACACCAACTGGGACAGGACCGGCAAATTCTACGAGATGATGACCGAAGGCAAGGGATTCACCGCCGGAAGCGCCGAGGATGCCATAAGGAAGGCCTACGAAAGGGGGGACAAGACCGACTACTACGTCCAGCCGACGGTGATAACAGAGAAGGGAAAGCCCGTCGCCCTCCTGAAAGACAGGGATTCCATGATATGGTACAACTTCCGAAGCGACAGGTCCAGGCAGCTGACGGCGATGGTAAACGGCCTGCCGTTCTGCACGAGCAAGCCGGCAAAGTCCCTGAAGGTCCATTACGTGTGCTTCTGCTCCTACGATGATGCGTGGAAGCTCCCGGTAGCCTTCCACCAGCAGAACGTCGAAAACAACATGGGAAAGGTCATTTCCGATAATGGCCTTGCGCAGCTGCGGATTGCGGAGACCGAAAAATATGCCCACGTCACGTTCTTCTTCAATAGCCAGGTGGAGGAGCCGCAAAAAGGCGAGGACAGGATTCTCGTCCCCTCGCCAAAGGTTGCCTCCTACGACCTCAAGCCCGAGATGTCGGCTCCCGAGGTGACGGAAAAGCTCCTGCCGCAGATAGAATCGGGCAAGTACGATTTCATACTCCTCAACTACGCAAACGCCGACCTCGTCGGCCATTCGGCGGTCTTTCCTGCGGTCGTCAAGGCCTGCGAGGTCGTGGACGACTGCGTGGGCCAGGTCGTCTCAGCAGCGCTCGAAAAGGATTACACGGTCTTCCTCATGGCAGACCACGGCAATGCAGACCACAAGCTCAACCCTGACGGGACGCCCGACCCCTCGCACGGCATGAACCCGGTCAGGCTTTCAATCCTTTCCGAGGAGCCGGAGGTCCGGTGCGGGACCATGAAGGACGGCGGCCTGAAGGACGTGGCGCCGACGATACTTGAACTTATGGGCCTTCCTAAACCCAAGGAAATGACCGGAGAAAATCTCTTCACGCTTCAGAGCTAATCTCTTCTATCTCCCCATATTATCCTTTATTTATTCTTCCGACCCAATCGATAAATCCCTTCAGGAATCGCTCCCGTCTCTCCCTCACTTCTGGAGTTAGGGAATCGACGAATTCCTTTTTCATGCTAACGATATTTGCGTCATCCCATCGCCTTACCATCTCATCCAGGCCGATGAAAGGGCTTTTACCGTCCCAGTCACGTGGGAACGTCCTGAAGCCGAATGGCTTCAGCTTCGAGTTCCATGTGATGTCAATGTCCATGTATTTCCCACCCTCTCCTGCAATCTGCACGAAATTGTGTCCATGCTTCCATCCGCCTTCATCCAGAATGCGGCGAAGATTCCGAGGATATTTTATTCCTTGTTTCTCCCAGCGGAACGTACAGACAACAGGCCTGTATTTAATTCCAAGCTCGTCCAGGCATGCTTGGAGCACAAGATGCTTTCCCGTGCAAGTGCCGACTTTCCGGGTAATTAAAACATCTTCAATGGTCCTTCCTTCGCCCCAAGGGATTTCTGCGACAAGCTCGACAACGCTTGTCAGTTGTTGTGTCCCTCTCAATGAGTAGATGCCCCCGGATTCCAGCAGGGCCTTTATCGGACTTCTTGGGAATTCCATAAGAATGGCACCTATTCAGCTGACTTCCTCTATCTCCCTTATCAGCACTATGTTTGGAGGCTCGCGCTTTTCCCTGTTGCAGGGCTCCCTTGAAAGCGACTTGTTGGTCCTCCTTATGAACTTGTTGAGGACGCTTGAGGTGAACTTGGCCTCCGGGCTCCTGTGGGCTATCTGCTTCACGACGTTTATCTTGGCCATGTAGTTCGGGGTGACGTCGGGGGACAAATCGCCACCCTCCATCGTTATCTCAAGGACGCCACCGTTAATCCTTGCATGAAACCTCACGCCGTCTATCTCGACGAAGTCCAGCGTCTCCGCAAGGTACTGCGCGTCCGCGTCCTTCACTTCCCTCGATGCGAGGTTGCCGCCTGCGTCTATCGAGCCGAACTGTGACCGGAGAAGGAGCTTCATGCCTATCTCTCTAGTATGAAGTACTTCGGATGCTGCAGGTGCCTTGGTATCTTCTCAAGGAGCATGTTGTTCTTCTTCCCCACGCCAATCACCCTGCACTCGTCGGCGATGCGCAGCGCCCTTTCCAGCTTGTAGTTCTTGTCCGCGTATATCTCAAACAGCGTCTCGCCCTTCCTGACAGTGTCGCCTATCTTCTTGCTGAGGAGCATGCCCGCACCCCTGTCCTTTGGCGTCCCCGCGGCTCTGGATATCTCGACGATGGAATGGTTGTCTATCCAGCTCACGACCCCGCTGACGTTGGACTTGACTTCGGCCACTTCTTTTCCTATGGGAAGGTCCTCGGGCTTTATCTTGGGGTCGCCGCCCTGGGCCTCTATTATGGCTTTGAGCTTGCTGTAGGCCTTGCCATTCCTAAGGAGCCTCAGCGCCTCCTCCTTTCCGCCAGTTCCCATCTTGAAGTCAAGCAGCATCCCGGATATGTGCGCCACCTTGTCTATCGCGTCCTGCGGCCCCTTGCCTTTCATGAGGATGGACAGCGCCTCCCTTGCCTCGAGCGCCGGGCCTATCGCGCGGCCTATGGGCTGCTCGCCATATGTGGATGCTCCGACCGTCTTTATCCCCAGCTTCTTTCCCAGGTCTATGAACTGGTCGGCAAGGTTTTCGGCCTCCTTCGTGGTCTTCACCTTCGCGCCCTCGCCCGTAGGTATGTCTATCACGAGGTACTTTGCGCCGACGGCCTTCTTCTTGGACATGACGGATGGTAGTAGCAGCGGGTCTATGGAAAGCGGGTACTCTATCTTTATGAACATGTCGTCTGCCGGCGCAAGGTCCACAGCCCCGCCCCAGACGAGGCAGCAGTTTATCTTCTTGACGACTTTTTTTATCTCATCGAGGTCCAGGTTCACCGGGGCCAGGCACTCGAACCTGTCGGCCGTCCCGGCAGGCGACGTTATCGCGCGGCTCGAGGTCTTGGGTATGGTCAGTCCCGCGGCGCCTATGATGGGAACGAGTATCATGGAAGTCTTGTCGCCGGGCACGCCCCCGATGCTGTGCTTGTCGTATATCTCCTTCTTCCCCAGGTCCAGGGTCTTTCCCGTGAGCGCCATCGACCTCGAAAGCGCCGCGACCTCGGATGTTGTCATGCCGTGGTTGTAGAGCGCAATCACGAACGCCGTCATCTCTATCTCCGAAAGCCTCATGTGGACGGTGTCCTCGACAATCTCCCGTATGGCCTCGTCGCTTAAGGTCTTCCCGGAAAGCTTCTCCTTTATTTGGACGAGGGACGACGGGGGCGCCGACGGGATGACGTCTATGTCACCGCCGTTAACGGCCTTGAGTTCCTCGGCTATCTCCATGTACAGGCCTATCTCACCCGGCTTGATGAAGTGGGTCGCGACGTTGACTATCGCCGCCTTCCTTCTCTTCCCGAAGATGAGCTCGACCCTGTCAAGAGGCCGGACATCTATCTCTGAGGCGTCCTCCTTGTTGAGTATCACTATAGGCTTTTCGGCCTCTATGCCCAGTATCTTCGTTTTGAGAATCATTTCAGTTTCCCCACTTCTTCAGCGCCTGCGAAAGCTCATGATTACTTTTGGCGTAATCCTTTAAATCGGTTCCCTGCATCACGGCCTCCAGTGCCTGCCTTATGGCTTTTGCCCCGGCGACCGTTCCTTCCGGGTGGCCGTGGCATCCCCCGCCGAACTGGACTATTATGTCCTTTCCCATCCTCTTCACGAGTTCTGGGAGCATGCCAGGATGAAGCCCTCCTGAAGCGACCGGGAACACTTTCTTCTTCCCACTCCAGCCGCATGTCAGCGCCTCTTCGATGCCCAGCACGTCATCCTCCTGCACCATCTTTCCGACCGATGCAGTCCCGACGTGCAACTGGTCCATGCCAATCAGCCTCGATATCCTGGAGATTACAAGCATGGATATGCCGTGCCTTGGGTTCCTGTCGAATGCCGCGTGGCCTGCCCTGTGCGCATGCAGGACCATCCCCAGGTCCTCGTTTTCCGCACGTATCGTCTGCAGCGCCGACCATCCGAGGGTCACGATGTCTACCATCAGGTATTCCCCGCCGCACCCCTTGACGAATTTTGCCCTTCTGAGCATTTCCTTTGTTTCTGCCGTTATGTTGGGCATGTACACCTTCCGTTCGCCCGTCTCCTTTTCGGCCTTGTCCCTCATCTTCAGCGTCTCTTTTACCCTCTTCTCAAAACCGTTGAACTTCATGCTGGACAGGTTCTCGTCGTCTTTTACTATGTCGAGCCCTCCAACCCAAGCCTCGTAGGCTACTTTTGCGTGCTCCTTTTCGTTCAGGCCTATCTTTGGCTTTACTATGGTGCCAAGGAGCGGCCTTTTGTCCACCCTGAGAAGTTTCCTTATCCCGCCGATTCCGTGAACCGGTCCGGGGAAAGATTTCACGAGGTTCTCCGTGAAGCGTATGTCGTTGAGCCTGAGGTTTTCCACCTGCTTCATGCCGAATATGTTCCCTGCGACCGAGCTCATTATCTGGGGCATGTTCCCTTCCTCGAAGAGCTCCTCTGGGTAGGCTATCCTGACGCTGTTTCCTCTTACGCTGAATACCTTGGCCGCCATCTTCATTATGCGCTGATTCATCGCTGCGACATCCGTCCACGTCCCGACGCTTGATTCGGCTGCGACGTGCTCTGCCGCCTGCCCGACGCTGAGGCCTTTTCCGGGCTCGATGCAGAAATCGCATATGACGTCTCGTTCCGTAGGCTTGTATGAAAGCTGCACGTATCCCATGGGCGCACCAATATACTAAATACGTGAGGCGCGAATAAAAGGCTGACGCTCCTGCGTTTGCCGTATGTCACTCTATCCAGGGGTAGGCCTTCCTGACTTCCTGGACGAAGACTGATGGTGAGAAATTCCCCAGTTCGGAGATTATGGAGGTTATGAGCTTCCTGTCGACGTTCTCAAAGGCCAGGTTCATTATCTTTACTCCCCTCGGGGGTTTGTCCCAGATTTCCTTTGCGTCCCTCCGTTCGACCGGCTCCTTCTTCCCAAAGACCGTGATGGGGTCGTACTTCCAGGAATTGGTGCAGCAGTAGGCATCCTTGCCATAACTGTCGGCAATCTGGGCAAACATCTCGGTGCCTATCTTGTTCACAACTTTTCCCTCACTCGTTATCGCGTCTGCCCCGAAGAGGAACATGTCGCTTTCCTTCATGGCAATCCTTGCCCCGGAGTCCACCCACATCGTGACGGGAATCCCCATGGACGCGACGTCCCTTGCCGTCTTCCTTCCCTGCATGAGCGGCCTGGTCTCGGTGCAGTTGACGCAGAACTTCTTCCCGTCTTCCTTGGCCTTCCTGATTATGTCGATGACGACCGATGAATGGCAGTGGGTGAAGACCGTCATCCCGTCCTCTATCTTCATCGAGCCGTACTGCGCAATCTTCCTGCGCGACTCCTCGAAGTGGGCTAGCGCCAGCGGGCCGAACTTCTCCGGGTTCCCTTTGACATACCTTACGACGTTCCTAAGGCACGGCTCGGTGGGCCTAAGCGAGATGAGCTTTGAGACGGCCCTTTGGTCACTTCGGAGCATGAGCGCGTCGACTGCGGCCTTTGCCACGTTCTCGGCGCCCTGTATCCTGACCGCCTTTATGTCACTGCAGATCCTTTCGAATTTGTCCATATAATTAAATTTAAAACTCCCTATATATAGAGATACCGGGTAGAAGCCCGCGGAGATGGCCGAGAGGCTCAGGCGATCGGCTGCAGGCGGTGCCAGGCTTCCTTTGCTGAAGCCCGCGCCC
>JAZDJY010000121.1:0-2901 GCA_043803615.1 Candidatus Aenigmatarchaeota archaeon
CTTTTCGACCTGGACAACACGCTCGTAGACTTCCTGCGCATGAAGAAGATGAGCGTCGACGCGGCGGTGTCCGCCATGATAGACGCGGGCCTTCCCATGAAGAAGGAAAAAGCCCTCGAGATGCTCTGGGACCTCTACGACGACTACGGCATAGAGTACGGGAGCATCATGCAGGAGTTCCTGATGAAGGCTCTCGGGCGGATAGACTGGAAGATGCTTTCGAGAGGGATAATCGCGTACAGGAGGGTGAAGACCAGCTTCCTCGAACCCTACCCGCACGTCATCCCGACGCTCCTTTCGCTCAAGGGCAGCGGCTACAAGCTGGCGGTCGTCTCCGATGCCCCGAGGATGAGGGCGTGGCTGCGCCTGGCCTCGATGAAGCTCACGGAGTTCTTCGACGCGGTCGTCACGATGGACGACGTTCACGGGAAGCTCAAGCCAGACCCGGCGCCCTACAGGCTTGCCATGAAGCAGCTCGGGGTCGGGCCTTCGGAGGTCATCTTCGTAGGCGACAATCCGGGCAGGGACATACTGGGCGCAGGCAAGCTTGGCATAAAGACGGTGCTCGCGAAGTACGGCGAGTGGTCCAAGCCCGGGAAGGGCTCGGTAAAACCCGACTACGAGATGGGTGACATAGCAGAGCTCATCGGCATACTGAAGAGGCTGGAGGGACCGAAGTGTTCGAAGAGCTGATACTCCTTTCCCTCGTCGTGATATGCCTGGCCTTCCTCATACTCTACAGGGCCTACGCCGAACTGAAGAAGGACTACAGTGAGGTCATCTTTCGAAAGCAGAGCCTCTCTACGAAGTACGGCAAGATGACCGAGCAGTTCATGCCGCTCCTTGCGCTCTACCCCTACGACGAGCAGAACTTCCGGTTCCTGGGAAGCCCCATAGACGGCGTGCAGTTCAACGACGAGGGCATTGTGTTCGTGGAGTTCAAGTCCGCGGGCGCAGGCTTAAGCCCCCAGCAGAAGCGCATAAAAAGGCTAGTCGGGGAAAAGAAAGTCACATTCGAGGAGATAAGGCTCCCGACGGAGGATGCTAACGCTGCGCAGTGATCACTCTACGAATATCCCGTCGTCATCGTCTTCGTTTTTCCTTGCCGCATTCCCTTTTTCCTGCGGTGCACTGCCCAGTGCTGCGGCCCCTGTTTCATTCCCGCCTGCCATTTCGTTGAGCTCAAGGCCGATTCTGTCCATGTTCCCGCGCAGGTTCTGTAGTTCCGTCTTGACCCGGTCCTGGAGATGCTGCAGCTCATGCTTCCTTGCTTCCATGGACTCAAGGGCACCGGCAAGCGTCTTCTCCGCGACGAAGCCCGCTCCTATCTCGACCATGAACTTGCCTTTCTTTCCGAGCTTGCCAAAACCGTAGCATCCGGCACCGACGGGAACGAGCATTTCGCTGCCGTCCCCGGCCTTCGAAAGCTCGCTAAGCGCATTCTTTGCGACATCCACCTCGAGAATCTTTTCGTTGATTGCGAGGAAGTGTGATGAAATCTCTTCGAGATGGGAGTTTAGTATCTGGTACATCATGGCCTTCTCCTGCATCTCCTTTTTTGCGTCTGCCATCATGACCACCAAAATAGTATGTATTTGCCTTTAAAATGCTTTTACTCAAAATGCTGCGAATGCCGCGCTTAAAGCCGCTACAGCATCTTGAGGTGTCCCGTCACCCTGTCCACATCCTCTTCGGTCCCCGGGCCAATGCCAAGGGCCGTCACTGTGCCGGGCTCAATCTCGGTCTTTCCGGCGTCCCTTATGATTGCGCCGGGAAGCTTTGCCTTCCTTGCGGCCTCCTGCAGGGAGAAGAGCTCGGCCTCGTTTTCCGCCTTCAGCACGACCTTCTTGCAGCCGTCTTCCTCCCAGCCTTCCTTTTCCCGGGAACCGGACTTCCTGTAGGCCTCCACCGATGCATGCGCCACCTGCGCGGCAAGCTTGCCCCGGGAAAGCTTGAGGTCCTTTCTTACCACTATCACCTGCTTCCACATGATTAAGAGTAGGCGGTCCGCCTTAAAACGGTTTACAGCAAAACCTGCAAAAGGAAAAAGAAAGAAATAGCTGAGCGGCGAGTCTTCACCCATTCAATGGATTTTAGCTCGTCACTGTTCCCGTGAGACTTCCGGACTCGGTGAGCGCAGTGAGCCCCGTGTCCAGGTTGTTGTACGTCAGCGACACGGTCGACGTGTAACTCGAGCCTGCCGTCTGCGTTCCGCAGTTAGCGGTGACGGTGAAGCCCGTGCCTATGCCCTCCGGAATTCCGCCGCTACCCTGTACCGCAACGCTGTTGATAGCCTCGCCATCACAGGCAGTGATCCCGATTGTTACGTTAACTCCAGTCACGCTTATCCTTGACGGGAGGTTGTTCTTCAGGACCAGCTGGAACTGATCTGCTGCGCCGTTGGCGCCCAGTTTCCATGCGCCGGCTGCTGGTGCGCCCATGTTTGTGAAGCCGGTTGCCCTTGAGCCCGTCCACGTGGCCGGATTGAAAATCCCTAGCGAGTACAAGGCCGCTGCCACGATGATCACGATCAGGATTGCCCAACCGTAGGTCATCAAGTACTCCATTGCTGCTTGTGCTTTCCTGTTCATATTGATTTAATTTCGGTGAGCTTGCTTATAAATCAGAATATTCCGCAGCCTTGCGGTTATTTCAGTCGATATTATAAGAAATAGAAAAGTACCAAAAAGGTAAATGGAATGGCTTGATTTCCGGACCAGTGGCTTGGCTTATGCGGTTACGGTTCCCGTGAGTGACCCTGCTTCGTACAGGCCGCTTATTCCCGTGTCCAGGTTGTTGTACGTCAGCGACACGGTCGACGTGTAACTCGAGCCTGCCGTCTGCGTTCCGCAGTTAGCGGTGACGGTGAAGCCCGTGCCTATGCCCTCCGGAATTCCGCCG
>JAZDJY010000122.1:0-3377 GCA_043803615.1 Candidatus Aenigmatarchaeota archaeon
CAGAACGGGAACCTGTAGTCGATTTCCACGGTCGGTCCCTGGTATGGAAGCTTGCCTCTATCCTTGTAGGTGATGGATTCGTGGCATTCATCCTTCACTTTCCCCGTGAAGGACGCACCGTACTCCTTGAAAACGGCCGAATGCGTCATCGTTATGGATAAGGGGTTAAATTTTTTAAAGTGAAGATGGCCGCTTCTTTAAATTCCCCCCGCCGAACTCTTTCTCATGTCTTACGTCACCGAGGGCAGGGCGAGGATTTTCGTTCCCGAGGGAAAAGTCATGAAGAAGGACGAGGCTTTCTACAACCCCGCGATGCGCTACCAGCGGGACGTGACGATTGCGGCGCTGCGCGTCTTTTCGGAAATGAAGGGCGGCGGCCTTTCGGTGTGCGACCCGCTCGCAGGCACGGGCATCAGGGGCATAAGGATAGCACTCGAGGTTCCGGGCATTTCTGGAATCCTCATGAACGACATGAGCCCTGCGGCTTTCCGCGTGTTGAAGAAGAACGTCGATGCAGTCGGACTGAAGGTCGCCAAGGTCGAGATGAAGAACTGCGATGCCGACGCCCTGCTTTCATCGTGCGACAGGACGTTCGATTTTCTGGACATAGACCCCTTCGGCTCCCCGGCAGGTTTCCTCCATGCGGCGTCGCGCGCGCTGCGTCACGGCTCGATGCTCGCCTGCACGGCCACCGACACCGGGGCACTCTGCGGTTCCTTTCCCAAGGTCTGCCTGCAGAGGTACGCCGTCCGTGCGGTCAAGACCGACTTCTACAAGGAGACCGGTGTACGGGTGCTCACGACGGCAATCATGGTCGAGCTGGCCAGGAGGGACCTTACCTTTGAGCCCGTCTACGCCCACGCAAACCACTACTTCAGGGTCATCGGCCTCGTTCGGAGGAAGAAGAGCGCCCTCACCGAAAGCTTTCGGAAGGTGAAGCTCATTTCATGGTGTCCCAGGTGCATCTTTCGCTCGGCCGAAGTCCACGGCGCCTGCCCGGAGTGCGGAGGGAGGGTGGAGATGTTAGGTCCTATATGGACGGGAAGGCTTTCGGACAAGGACTTCTGCGCGAAGATGGCAGGAGAGATGAAAGCGCTTGGGTACAGGAACACAAGGGAGCTCGAAGCGGCCGCAGCCGAGATTGAAGCACCCTTCTACTACGACCTGCACAGACTCAGCAAAATCGCGAGGAAGACGCCAAGGAAGGCTGATGACGTGGTATCCGGCCTCCGGGCCGCGGGCCGCGAGGCCTCGAGGACGCGCTTCTGCGGGACCGGGGTGCTCACTGATGCATCTCTTTCGGAGCTTCTCCGGCTTCTTTAGCCTCATGGCCCCTGTGCGCGCCCTGTGCCATGCGCCTGATCTTTTCGGTCTCCTGCTCCTGGAGCATCTCCTCTAGGGACGCCTCAGGGGTGTCCACGGTCCTCATCCCGTACTTCTCCTTCGCCCAGTTGAGGAAGTTGTTGAGGTAGTCCCGGCAGAGCACGGTGTAGCTGTCCCTGATCTTATTGTAGAAGAGGTAGTTGTAGAAGAGCCACACATATTTCATGAGCCAGTTGCTGGGATCGAACGTGTGCTTGACCTCGCCGTAGAGCTCAAGGCTAAAGTTTCCCTCTCTCGTTGCCTTGGCCGAGTACCCGAGGAAGCGCAGCGTCCAGTTTATTTCGGAGAACCTGCTCACTTCCTTCCTGATGAACCACTCGCTGTAGCACCTGATGGGGTCGCCCGTGTAGTCCCAGAGGAGCTTCCTCTCGTGAATCCTCGTCGACGAGACGTCGAACTGGAAGCGCAGGGTCCCCCTAAAGCCCTTGAGGAAGGAGAAGGAGTCCGGACCCTCATAGTAGAGCCATCCGAACCTTCTCGGGATGAGGCACTCGTCCACTATGACGAGCTTACCCATACTGCTCCCTCAGGTCCTTGAAGTATTCCTCGAGCTGGTCCTGCAGCATGGCAAAGAGCCTCCTCCCCTCTATTATGTATTCCCTCCTCTTGTTGTGGTAGAAGCCCCTGTGCCAGAACACCCTCATCATCTCGTAGAAGATGGTCTTCTGCCAGAGTGTGTCCTGCGGGTACTCTGTTCTGAGAAGCGGCCTTATGGTGATGCTGGCCTTGCCAGACTTCTCGTTACCCTCGCCCTTCACGTCGAACCTGACGAAATAGTAGCTGAACTTGTCTATGTTCTTGTGCAGGTAGAACCTCACGTTGAACTTCTCCTTTTCCGCGCCCTTCCCCCAGTCGTATATCTCCTCGTGCATGTCGCCGTCCGTTGCGTTGAAGACGGCCTTTATTACCTCTCTCGTTTTTGGGTAAATCCTTACGGGGTTTGGGCCGGCGTAGCTTGTTATCGACCTCGGAGAGCCCTTGGCCGTGCCCTTCGGAGGATATATCTCCTCCTCAATCATGAGCTTCATTCTTGCGAGGACAGGCATGCGCGCACCCTATTTATTAATTCGCCGGCAGATTATTAAATATGTTCGGGCTGTGGGGCATCGGCGGCGGCATACTTCTGCTGCTTTTCGGCGTCTTCTGCATCTTCTTCTTCCCGGAATCCGAGATACACCAGGGAAGGAACCTTTCCATAGGCGGCGTATTCATAGGCATAGTGTCCCTCGTGATTGGGGCCATGCTCGTTTTCTGGTGAGTCCGGAGGACAAACATTTTATTGCTTTGCCCCAATAGTCTATTATGGCTCTCTCGCCAGAGGTGCAGGTGCAGACGCTCGACAGGATAAACGAGCCCGAGCTTCTCACCCTCAAGTGGCTGAAAGAATGGAGAGAATCCGCGAAGAAAAAAGGCATAATCAACTACGGGGAGGCCATTTGTAACCAGCCCGAAGACCAGCGTATGATGGTGAACGCAACCACGCCGCTTGGCCACGGCAACCTCATCTACATGATGATGACCTACACCCTGCCGAAGCTTCACTACAACATGCTCAAGGTCGACGAGCACATAACCGTCTCCCCCGCATACCCGGAGATGTACGGGAGGATAATAGCAAAGAAGAAGGAGCTCGAGGGCCACATAAAGGCTGGCCTAGCCTCGGCCGCGCAGGCTGTGGCCGACTACGAGCTCCTCAAGCACGACGAACGCAAGTACAGGGAGATAATGGACTACTTTGAGCAGGGAAAGAAGGACGAGCACGTCCTGCGGGCCCTCTTCATAGACAGGGTCGACGCCCACACGGGCGAGGGCTACTCCATGATATCCATGACGAAGAGGTGGCCGACCATAATAACGGATTTCATAAGGCTCTCCACTGTAAAGAAGGAGGAGAGGTCCGACACGAAGAAGGTGCGAGCCGCCCTTGCCATCACCGAGGCCGAGGCCACCGTCCTCAAGACCAAGAACGAGGTCTTCGAGGAGTGGAAGGTCAT
>JAZDJY010000123.1:0-13311 GCA_043803615.1 Candidatus Aenigmatarchaeota archaeon
CCAAAGAGAAGCCCCTAGAGAGGCATGCGCAGAGGCACCCAATGCCAGGCAGGCTTTACAGGTCTGGGAAGGAGAGGATTCTTGGAGGCGTCTGCGGGGGGATAGCGCAGCACCTGGGCATAGACCCGGTCATAGTAAGGCTCCTCTGGATAGCCGCGTCCCTTGCGTGGGGCTTTGGCATAATCCTCTACCTCATATGCTGGATAGTCATCCCGAGGAACCCAAAGGACTCCTGGAACTAAAGGTTTTTGCTATACCGGCAGGCTGGCATGGTGCCGTTTTCCATACAGCAGTCTTCTTAAAGCTTTATGCCGAAGGATATGCCATGGTATTCAAGATTCAGCTACATGGGACGTCCTCGGGAGGCCACTTCTTCAAGAAATATGAAGTGGAACTGGATGCCTCCACACCGGAAGAGGAAAGAAATGGTATGGTTTCCTCACTACGGAATTACCTGAAGGGGCACATAACGAATGGTGAGTTGACATCCGGGAAGATACTCATAGACTACAACCGGCTCAACGGCAACCACAACAACAAGCCCAAGAATGAAGGGTACTGCGGCCTGGACACGGATAACGTCTGAGCCGTCTTATCGACATCCAATCCTAGCGGAATAACGGAAAGGCGCCCTTCCGTCCGGCTTATAAAGGGTTCTGAGATACATCTAAACATGGCGGGAGAGACTGGCCCGGATAGCGCCCTTGTGGTTTTTCAGGGGAAAAGTGTCCGCAGGGTTTATTGCGATGAAGAGTGGCACTTCTCGGTTATTGATATAATTGCGATACTGACAGATAGCTCTGCTCCTCGAAGATACTGGTCCGACTTGAAAGCCAAGATGGAGGACGAAGGATTCGAACCGTACGATAAAATCGTACAGTTGAAAATGCCCGCTGAAGATGGCAAGCTGAGGTTTACGGACTGCGTTAATACAAAAAATGCTTTCAGGCTCATCCAGGCGATTCCATCAAAGAAGGCCGAGCCGTTCAAGCTCTGGCTTGCAAAAGTCGGCTATGAAAGGGTTCAGGAGATTGAAAATCCGGAGCTTGCGCAGGAACGCATGAAGAGGCTCTACGAGCAGAAGGGGTATTCAAAAGAATGGATTGAAAAGAGACTCCGTGGCATAGCGATAAGGCAGGAACTGACGGACGAATGGAAGGACAGGGACATAAGGAAGGAAAAGGAATTCGCCATGCTGACAAACGAGATAAGCCTTGCGACTTTCGGGAAGACCGTTGAGGATTATAAAAGCCTCAAGCGGCTTGGAAGGGAGAACCTCCGTGACCACATGACGGACCTGGAACTGATATTCGGGATGCTGGGGGAGAAGGTGACGACCGAGATAACCCGCGCAAGGGACGCGAAAGGATTCAACAGGTGCAAGGGCGCGGCAAGGGAGGGCGGGGGAGTTGCCGGAAGGGCGAGGAAAGACGCCGAAGGAAGGATAGGAAAATCCATAGTCACAGGCGAAAACTACCTTGACGCGCCTGAGAAAGAGAAGCGAAAGGCTCTGCCATCAAAAGCGAAATAAATTATGCTTCCTGCTTCCGGTTGCCATCAGGACGTCAGCTTTCCAGCGCGTCGATGCCTGGAAGCGAGCCCTTCTCCATGAACTCTAGCGTCGAGCCGCCGCCGATGCTTGCATGGCTAATCTTCACGCCCACGGTGTTGACGAGGAGCGTGCTCTCGCCTCCGGCTGAGACCGTGACGACGCCCTTCTTGGTCGCATCGGCAAGCGCCTTTGCGACGGCCGTGCTCCCTGCCGCAGCCTGCGGCAGCTTCTTGTCAAACATGCCTACGGGTCCTGCCATGACCACGAAGCCTGCGGCCATGATGGCATCGACGTACTGCTTAGTGGTCTTCGGGCCGATGTCCACGCCTGCCCAGCCGGCAGGAATCGTTGCCGACACCTTCGTCTCCTCGCCCTTTGCTATCAGGTGGTCCTGCGGGATGACTACGGGTATGCCCTTTTCCTTTGCCTTCATGAGCACATGGCCTGCCAGCACCACCTGGTCCACCGGCCCCTCCTCGGGTATGTAGGAACTGCCGGTGACGGCCTTCACCTCGTCGAGCGTTATCATTGCGCCTTGGTAGGCCTCAATCTTCTTCATGCACATCTTCGCGGCAAGGAAGGCGTAGGCAAGCGCCCCTCCTGTGAGTATGCAGTCGCCCTTCTTCATCCTGTCAAGGAGCTTTAGCGCAACCGTAATCTTGGACACGACGCCGGGCTTTGTCTCTATCTTCTTTCCTGCGAGTATGAACACGAAAGGCTTCCTATTTTTCTTTTCAAGCTCCTTTGCCATCTTCCTGACATACTCTATCTCGGACATGAGGGAAAAGCCCGCGTACTTCTTCTTCATCATCTTGGCCATGGGCACGATGTCTGCTGCCGGCCTGTGCCTCTGGGCAAAGTCGTCTGCAACGTAGACGTCGACCATAGAAGCAAGCGTCTTTGCGTATGCCTCGTCGCCCTTGTCGTACACGTCGTCAAAGCGCGGGTTCTCAAGGACCAGCACCTGCCCGTCCTTGAGCAAAGAAATTGCCTTCTTGACCATCGGGAAGTTCTTTGCGATGCTGCGCAGCTCTCCATTTACTTCGGATGGGCAGAAGCTTATCTTGTTCTTGAGGCCCTTCTTCTCAAGCCTATCCTTTATGTAAAGAAACACGGGAATCGTGGAAAACTCCTTCTGCGCTCCAACAGGCCTTCCCACCCAGCCCGGCTGCAGCACCACGCGCGCGCCGTTCTGCATGAGGTATTCTAGCGTCGGAAGAAACGAGTCTATCCTGCTTGCGTCCTTTATCCTGCTGATGTCGTGGATGTCCATGTCGTCCTTCATGGGGACGTCGGCAGAGCCTCTGAGAAAGACTACCTTTCCGGCTAAATCGGACTTCTTCGCTTCGGCGATGGAGTGGATCATGCGGACTCACCAGCCTGCGCCTACTTCCACTTGCCGGCCATGTAGTCCATGAGGTCGACGAGCCTCTTTGAGTAGCCCCATTCGTTGTCGTACCAGGCGAAGACCTCGACGAGGTCGCCCTCGATGTTGGTCAGCTGCGAGTCGAAGACTGCCGAGTGCGGGTTGCCTATGATGTCGCTGGAGACGAGCGGCTCTTCCGAGTACTCGATGATGCCCTTCATCTTGCCCGCCGCAGCCTTCTTCATGGCCGCGTTTATGGCCTCCGGCGGCAGCGGCTTGTTCTTGAGGTCGACTACGAGGTCGACTATCGACCCATTGGCCACCGGCACCCTTATGGCCGAGCCGGTCACCTTCCCCTTCAGGGACGGCATGACGAAGCCAAGCGCCTTTGCGGCACCAGTGCTGGTAGGGACTATGTTGAGACCAGCGGTCCTTGCCCTCCTCATGTCCTTGTGCGGGCCGTCCAGTATCATCTGGTCGCCCGTGTAGGCGTGAATCGTGGTCATGAAGCCTTTCTCTATCCCGAACTCGTCCTCAAGCACCTTTGCTATGGGCGCAAGGCAGTTCGTGGTGCAGGAGGCATTCGATATCATCCTGTCCTTCGCGGGGTCGTACGTGCCCTCGTTTACTCCCATCACTATCTGCTTGATGCTGTCCTCGCCCTTGGGCGGCGCGGAAAGCACCACCTTCTTTGCCCCGGCCTTGAGGTGCAGCTCCAGGTCAGCGGGATTCGTGAACTTGCCCGTGGACTCGAGCACTATGTCGATCCCCAGCTTGCCCCACGGCAGGATGGAGGGGTCTTTTTCCGAGGTCACCATTATCTTCTTTCCGTTGACCATGAGGAAGCCCTCTCCGAAGGAGACGTCTCCTTTAAACTTCCCAAAGATCGAGTCGTACTTGAACAGGTGCGCAAGCGTCTCAGGCGTCGCAAGGTCATTCACCGCAACGACAGAAATCTTCTTGCTCTCTAGAGATGCCTTCAGAAAATTCCTCCCTATCCTTCCAAAACCATTCACCGCAACCTTCAAAACCACCACATCAACCACCCCATCCAACTTAATTAATTATTATAATTAGTTGCCGCTCAGCCCATAAAAAGGTTTTTGGCTGCGGAGTAATTAGTCGCTTCTAAGCTAAGGACACTCGTACTGAAAGGACACCCGTCCATTCTCAAAGGACGTGATATGCACGATGGTAATGCTGTTGTTAGTATCTTGATAGGGAGGATATCTCACGTCGTGCCCAACAGTGGAGGGGCCGATACTGTACGACGCCCCATTCACCTCTATGGTGCCAGGGCCAACTAAAGTGACGGTGTACTCAGTTGTGCTGGACGGTATCCTGATGGTTTTACTCTCTCCCAGCGTCAAGGTCGAATTAGTGCAGGTGTCTTGTAGGCAGACCCCGTTCTCGCACCCGTTGCTGCATGACATCGAGTAGAAGTTCACGTAACCAGCGTCAGTGCAGTATCCTTCCATTATTCCTTTGCCGTCAGGCCAGCAGTAGTCGGCTGCCTGATTGCCCTCACCGTCTTCATCGGGTCCTGCAATCGTTCCATAAACATAGAAATTCTTCCCGCCGTCACTGTCCGCGCATGTATTCGGGCATGCCGCTTTCACGCATACATCATTCTCACATGTGTCATGGACACTCAACCCGCCTGTGGTGCATACAGTCTCCCCGCAGTCTTCATCCGATGAACAGCTGGCGCTGCAGTACGAGTCGGGGAGGTAGTTCTTCCCTCCGCCGACGAAGCCTTCCGGAACCGTGCACTCCGCAGCTGTCGTCCACGCATAGGTTTCGCAGCATTTGGTCATCTGCGCCCCGTAGCCGTAGGACTCGCAGCAGACGGTTTCATTCTTCAGGCATCTCGGCGGCAGCTGGCAGCCGTTTTCGTCCGAGCCGCTGGAAACCGGAATACCGCCTTCACACCAACCAGGTGCTGGCGTGGAAAGCTGCGGGCAGACTGTTGCAGGCACGCACGCCCCGTTCTCGCAGCCGTAAGGACAATTAACATAGGATATGTAACTTGTATTGTCCCAAATAGGTGCAGATACAACAACTTCTTTTGAAGGTTTATCACACGAATCCTCTATCAAAAAGCAATCCGGGTATTTCCCTTCGCAAGAATCGGTACCCTGAACGGTTGAGCTTTCTGTAATGTATGCGCAGATGTCTGGCACTACGCCTGAAACATAACCTCTTTCCCAAACATCAAATCCCCCGTCGCTGTCGGTGCACCCGGTGGTCCTACATGCGCCATTCTCACACCCGTTCTCGCAGTACTCCTTCTTCTCCTGCACGTTTCCGCATGAATCCACCCAGTAGACGTGGCCGCCGTCGCACACGGCCTTCGCGTAAGGCTGGCACTCCGACTTCTTCACACACCTGTAGAAGGGCTGGCCTCCTTCGCACTTCTCCCCGGCTACCGTAGTGTACGCCTCGCTTATCTTGACGTAGTTCTCGTGCGTCTGGACGGCTTCCGCAATCGGCATTCCCGTGATTGCGCCGGTGGTTGGCGCATAGCCGCCGCCGGACGTGGTGGTAATCTCGCACTTGGGGTAGATGACAATCATCTCATAGCCGTCAGGGCAGTTGCATGATGGCTTCTCAAGGTAGTTCTTCTCGACCTCGCATGTCTTCTCGTCCTTTATACAGGCCCCGTCGGAGCAGCCCAGCGGGCAGTACTCCTTCTTTCCTTCATTGTTTCCGCATGAATCGAACCAGTAGACGTGCCCTGCGTCGCACTTGACCTTGTACTTGCTCTGGCAGACCACCCCGCAGGCGCCTTCCTTCCAGCCCAGGACGTTCTCGGTTGCGCAGGCCGAGCAGGAGTTGCCAAAGGTCTTCCATTCAGTCGACGGGCAGGGCGTGGTGATGCACCTTATGCCGGTGTCCACCTGGGCGCACACGGCATGGTACTCCATGGTGCATGCCTCCGCGGCCTTCTCCTCAGCGGTGCACTCATGATAAGCAGGCTTGACTTCCACATCTCCGCTGCCGCCGGTGCTTCCCCTCTTCACCACGCACTCGACGAGCTGGGCCTTGACATCGACCCAGGCGACCACGTCAAGGTCGCTCTCCGCGTCGGTGATGGTGACCTTATAGTATTCCTTCGGCGTCACGGCCTCCTTCTCGCAGTCCGCCATGATGTCGTCTATTATGGACGCGGACTCCTCGATCGTGTAGTGGACGGCCTTGACCTCGGCATTCGGGTACTGCTCAAGGAACTTGCTGACAGCAGGAGTGGCCTTGACGAGGCTCGTCGGATCCAGCGATACGCATCCGGATGAGAGAAGAATGAAGACGAGCGCCAAGGGCAGCACGAGTTTCCTCATGCTGGATATTTACTTTTCGTGGTATTTAAATGATTCAGGCGGTCCTATTTCTTTCCCTTATCTACAGGCTTTTTTACCGTCGGCTTCTTGACGAACCGGTCCAGGGAGTACTGCACCTCTCCGCCACCAAGGATGTCGTCTTCCGTGAATCCCAGGCCCGCAAGCACCCTCATGGCCGCGGGCACCACCTGGTTGTTCACGTAGTAGTCCGGGTCGTAGTTCTGCGCGTCCTCGGCAGGCTCGGCCCGGTCGGAGATGCTCCCGGTGCCCTTCGTCACGACGTAGGCTATGAGCGAGCCGCGCGCAACGGGCCTGCCCCTTGCTAGCGACTTCCTGGCCGCGACGACGTGGGGCCCTATCTGCTCGTACTCCTTTATGGGCCTCGTAAGCTGGCTTCGTATGACCATCTTTCCTATCGGCGCCTTCTCCTTTTCGACCGCCGAGACGGCCTTCCTTGCCACCCTGAGTGCCTCCTTTGGCGAGCGGTCACGCAGTATCGCGAGGAGCACCTTCTCCTGGGTCTCCCTTGCAATCATGGACCAGTCCCTGCGCACCAGCTCAAAGCCCCTCACCGTTATCTCGCCGTCCGTGTCTATGAGGGCGTAGCGCTTCTTGGCCGTCTGCCCGGTCTTGGACGGGACGAATATGCCCGCGGGGTAGACGTCCTGCAGTTCGAGTGCCATCGCCCCGGGAAGCGTCCCGTTTATCTCGTCGAGGAGGCCCTTTGCGTCCTTGCCCGACGAAACCTTGACGAAGAGCGAGTCCGTGTCGCCGTAGACGACCTCGTAGCCCATCTTCTCCGCCTTTCCTATGACCTTGTGTATGTAGTACCTGCCCCATGCGGTTATGCTCTGGGCGCAGACACGGGAATACCAGCGCGAGCCCGCGTACCCGTAGTACCCGTAGATGGCGTTGGCCAGGACCTTGAGCGCAGACTGCCTGCTGTCGGCAAGCCTGTAGTCGTCGGACTCCTCGTCCATTGCGGCCATCTCCTTTTTTATCGCGCGCCTCTTCTCCACGAGCTCCCGCACGGTCTTTGTGACGAAGCCTTCGTGGCCCTTGCAGTAGTAGTAGCCCTCCTCCGGGACCTTGTGCACCCCGCCGCTCTTGTCGCCGCCCACGCACTGGCAGTACAGCGTCTCGGGCGAGACGTTGTGGGTTATCGTGATGCTCGGGTATAGCGACATGAAGTCGAGGAGCGCAATGTTTCGGTGTATGCCTTCCTTGGGCGGGTAGACGTAGCCCCCGGTGTAGGGCGTCGCCCTCCTCCTTATCTCTATCTCCTCGTACTTGGGCCGATTCGGGATGAGCTCGCCTGCTTCCCCGGCCTTCCTTATCAGCAGCCACTCGACGAGCTGCGAGTACGTCATCCTCGAGGAGTCGAAGAGCGTCTGGCCCGTTATCCTGGAAAGCTCCGACATCTGGGGCAGCAGCGCCTTTGCAAGGGAGAGCGTGAGCTCCGAGTCGCGCATGCAGTACTTCACGAGCTGCTCAAGGCCCGTGCTTTCCTCCCAGGACCGTTGCAGGTCCTCCCATTCCATCTTGCGCTTGCCCATCCCTATTATCTCCCTTGCCACGCTGTCCAGGCTCAGGGACTCGGAGGCAAGCGACCCGGACAGTATGTTCTCGACGAAGCTGAAGAGGTCCACGTGAATCCGCCCTTCCACCCACGCGGCGTAGATTCTTCCCCTCTTCCTGAAGGAGGCGGCGCTCCCGGTCCTTCCCATGGCAAGCTTCAGGCCGTGCTTTGCCGCCCTGTCCGAGAGGTGCCTAAAGTCGAACCTGTCGCCGTTATAGGTCACCATCACGTCGGGGTCCCTCTCCATCACCACCTCGCAGAGCCTTTCTATGAGCTCCTTTTCCCCTGCGACGACCTCCAGGAAGTCGACGTTTGCCTTCTTGTACGATATGACCTTCCTAAAGCCCCGGTTGTCCTTGACGGACACCATGATTATCTTCTCTTCGTCGCCTTCCTCCACGAGCTCTATGTCAAAGGCCAGGACGGAAAGCTTGGGCTCCGGTCCTTCAGCGGGTCGGAGATATGAGACCTCAAGCGTCCCGTACCTCTCCCCAGCGGCCTCCTTTCCCTCGGCCTCCATCCAGCCCAGGGGAACGACGCCCCTGTCCAGCATGTACCTCCTGCAGAACGATATGGTGTGCTCGTGCTTTGCCTTCACGTCCTTCCAGTCCTTCAGCATGTCGGCGAACCTCTCCACATCCGAGGGCCGCGGGAGCGTCATCCTCACGAGGTCCTTCTCCTGGCCAAACGACTTCTTTTTCGCAACTTCGACCCTCTCGGGCCTCATCCCCTCGGACTGCAGCTGCGAGAGCCTTGCGGCGAGGTCTTCGAGCTCCTTTTCCTTCATGCCTTCCCTGGGCTCCACGTAGAAGTACGGCCTAAAGGACCGGTCCTCTGCAAGGACGGTCCTGCCTTCGGCATCCTTTCCCCATATCAGGACGTCGGGCCTGCCGACGTCCGCCTGCTGCACATCCAAAACAAAGAGCCTCATGCCAAGCCCCCCATGGCTTTAGAATTGGCGGGCGTATTTAAAACCGCCGCCGTTAGTACCGCTTTCCCTCTTTTCATGCCGAAAGCGCCGCGCCTATGGCCGCGCAGTACGCCGCATCCTTTGGAACCGTAGCCTTCCCGCCGAACATGCCAATCGTATAAAGTATCCTCTTCCTGACTATCGCGTTGAGCGGGACGCGGCCGCAGATGAGCATCATCTTCTCCTGGCCGGCAGACTTCGCTGCAAAGTAGGCCATGACGCCGACGGACTCGGAAACCATCCTAAACATGCTTGCCGCAACCTCGGGTTCCCCGCACTTCCCGCGCGCCTTGCCAAAATTCGCTGCAGTCGCACTCCCGGGAATCTTTCCTATGCCGGACCCGGCGATGTCGCGCACGGTCACGTCCAGCGAATGTCTGGCCTTCTTTGCCATCCTCTCGGCACTGTCCGGGTCCGTCCGGAGCATGAGGCAGGAAAGCCCCATGACGGTCCCACCTCCCATCCCGGTGCCTCCCATGTGGATGGCCTTCCCGCCCTTCACCGAAACGAGCGCGGTCCCTGTTCCCATGGACACGACGAAGACGTCCCGCTTCCCGGAAAGGAAAACCCCGCCCCTCCCTATGGACTCTATCTCGTCGACGCATGAGAAGCCCATGCCGCCGAAGATACCCTTGCGCAACTTCCGCGCGCTTCCTCCGGTGAGGACGACCCGGAGATTTCCGCGGCCCGTGCCCCTTGCAAGCCTCCTAAAGCACTCCGCGGCCTCTTTTTTTCCGTTGCCCTCAAGTGAGACCTTGCGCCACACCCTGCCGTCCCTGAGGACGACGCCGTGGGTGTTGGTGCCTCCCATGTCTATCCCGGCGGCAAGGCTCACTTGGAAAGCCTCCCGGACTTTAAGAGGAGGATGGCCCCGAGAAGGACTGCACCGAAGACCAAAAGCAGGAGAACATTATAGTATAGCGAAGGCACGCCGGCAACGGCCAGCGCCTTGCTGGAAAGCCCCGCTATGCCCTCGCCGCCCATGACGCCGCCGGCGGTTATTATCCCGGCGGCCGCAAACAGGCCCGCCTTCTTCCTGTCGGTCACATACCTGATTATGCCTCCTATCGCAAGGAGTATCCCAAGGACGGTGCCAAGGAACAGGCCTATGCCAAAGACCATCGGGATGACCGGTGCGCGCTTCTTTTTCAATGTCTCAATGACAATCCAGGCAAACGAAATCATGAATCCTGCGGCAAACGCCACCGGCTGGGAGAATCCTGCAATCGAGCCTGCGACCATCTGCGCCTGGGGCGCGGGCATGGCGGGAGTGAAGAAATCTGAACCGTACGCGCTGACTATGCCGGAAAGGACGAATGGCGCAAGCAGGCCTGCGACTATTACTGCGATGAGGTCGACCTTTATGATGTCCTTTGCTTTCGTGCCGATTATCTTTGCGGACTTGTAGTCATGCCCGATGTCCCCTGCAATCGCCGACGCTATGGCAACGAAGCACACTATCATGAAAGCGGACGTGTAGTCCAGCTGCATGCCTGCCGCGGCAAAGAGTGCCATCGCGACGAGGCCCACGATTATCCCAAACTGCTCGAGTGGGTCTATGTCGGTCTCCCCGGTCATCATGCCAGCGACGCTGACCATGACCCAGACGCCTGCGACCGCAATCGCAGCGCCGGCAGGATTCACTCCAGCGAGCGAGAGGACAGCGAAGGCCGCAATCGAGAATATGGGCGTCGCCCTCGAGTACCACGGCGTTCCCTTCCATGAGAACATGGGCGCAAAGATCCGCCGCGCCCTGGGGACGACGAATGAGAAAAAGAAGCCGATGCCCGCTCCCATGACCATGCCCATGCCCGCGTTCTGGACCATGGCCGAGCCGTCACCGACTGTTGCCATCCCCGCGGCCGCAAGGAGCGGTATGATGACCAGCCACCCTATGACGGAGCCGGAAAACCATGAGTTCACCGCGGCCTTGGGGCCGAGCAGGTAGCCTATCGCCACCGCAAGCGGCATAGGGTAGAGGGCGATGGTGAGCCCAATCTCTGGCGCAAGCGGCAGCGCCCATCCGGCAGGAAAGATTGCCTCCCTTGCGAGGACGAAAATCCCGGTCAGCGAGAGCGCCACGGCAAGAAGGAACGTCCCCTTCCCGAGACCGGACTCGGCCTTTATGACCTCGGCCCCTGCCGTACCGCTCGGATAAGGCAGGTTCTCTTCATCAACGAATACCCTCCTCACGGGAACCGAAAGCAGCACGCCAAGGATGCCCGCCGTGACGCACACGGCCGCAAGCGAGAGCGCGCCGGGCATGGAAACGTCTATGCCTTGCGACTGCAGGTAGAGTATCCCGGGTATCGTGAACACGACGCCGGAGGCAAGCATCCCGCCAATCGTCCCTCCGGCCTGTGCCACGTTCATCTCGTGGCTCGTGGCCTTGCGCGACACACGCGATAGAAGCTGCAGGAGCGCGCCGGCGCAGACCGCGCTGAAGATGATGGGCCATGGCAGCGCGCCCATCCGCAGCGCTATGTAGCTTGAGATGACGAGGAGGAACACGGTCAGGAGCAGCGCGATTGCGCACGACCGCATCGTGAAACCGGACTTTCCCTTTTCTTCAGGCTGCATGGAAACACCGACCGCAATAAAAGTAATGAGTAGTCAGAGGCCTTATAAATCGCTAGGTTCCTACGGCGGGAGGAATGCTTCCGGCGTGAAAACTCTTAAATCCGCCGGCAGAAAAACCATTGCATGGACGAGCACACGTCTTCCTTTGAGGAGTTCTCAGTCGAGATGGGGGACTTTGAGGTCAAGAGGGTGGGCAAGTTCGACCGCATGTGGAAGACCGGCTCGGGCGGCAGCATGCTGCAGCACCCGCTCCTGCACGACGGCAGGATTTATTTCGGCAGCTTCAACAACAACGTGTACTGCCTTGACGCAAAGACCGGCGGCCTTGTCTGGAAGTTTAGATGCGACAGCATGATAGGCGAGTCCTCGCCGCATTACTGGGACGGCTGCATATACTTCGGCAGCTTCGACCAGAACTTCTACTGCCTCAACGCAAAGACCGGCGCCCTCAAGTGGAAGTTCTGGACAAACGACGTCGTGTACTCGGAATGCGCGATTGCGCAGGGCCGCGTGTTTTTCGGCGGCAAGGACAGGTTCGTGTACTGCCTTGACGCAAAGACCGGAGGGCTTGTCTGGAAGTTCGAGACCCATGACGAAGTGATATCCACACCCTCTTTTTACGAGGGGAAGCTTTTCGTGGGCTCTGCCGACCACAATCTCTACTGCCTTAACGCGGCGACCGGCGATGTGATATGGAAGGTCCAGACGCAGGGGGAGGTGCACAACATGAACGCCTTTGAAACCCACGGCGGCAGGGTGTTCTTCGCATCCTTTGACAACTTCCTCCGGGCTGTTAACATAAAGACCGGCGACGTCCTCTGGAAGTTTCCCACAGGGATGTACGGCAACGGGGCCTCGCCCGTCGTGCATGAGGGGCTCATCTACCACTCAAGCAGGGACGGCAACCTCTTCTGCCTCACCTTCGATGGGGAGCTCGTGTGGAAATACGTCAACAGCAAGCACATGGGCATACCGTTCATATACAAGGACAGGATGTACTTGGGTAGCGAGGACTTAAACCTGCACTGCTTCTCCCTACAGGGCGAGAAACTGTGGTCGTTTAAGACCGAGGGCCCGGTCTTCATACGGTGCGCGGCGGAAGGCGGCACCCTCTTCTTCACCTCGTGGGACTGCTTCCTTTATGCACTCGACCTGAAGACGCGCGATTTCATATGGAAGTTTAGGGCCGATGGCGCGCCGGCCTATCTTCCGCCGCCCTACGAGAGCTTCGAGATGGTCCTGAAGATAGGCAGGAGCGACGCGCAGGACGCGGGAATGCAGGAGTACGTGTTCGGCGCATTCGACGCCGGAAGGAACGTCAGCGCCTACAAGTCGGAGATGGCCTACCAGTCCAGCACCACCTACAGGTCCAAAGGCAAGTACCAGGTGGACGCTGATAAAGAGGAATTCTGATATCTTTACGGACGCATCCATTCTATCTCGTAGTAATCGAACTTGGCGCCGGGGAGGCTTATCTTGTTCAGCTCGTAGTAGGTTATCGCAGTCTCCCTGTCGGTTATAGAAAGTATGAGGTTTAGGTTCATGAGCTCGGCCTTCTTGAGCAGCGACGCAAGCTCGACTCCTCCTATGTGCTCCTCCTCGCTTACCGCGGCAAGCAGGTAGCGGGGGCCGTCCTTTGGCGTCTCCCTTATCCAGTCCTTCCCCTTCTTCCTCCTCCTGTATGCCGCAAAGTCCGCGGGGTAGTCGACGTAGTCCTTGTCGGTGAGCTTGGGCATGCCCAGGATGAAGGTCTTCCTCACGCCGTGGGCAACCCTTACGGCCCTTGCCCACTCGGATATGAGCAGCTTCTCCTCCTTTGGGAATATGTGCAGGACGTGCTTTGAGTGCACCCAGCTGCCGTCATTTACGTCCTTTGCCGGGGATGCCCCCGGGAAGTATATGCGGAAGTGCGTCCCGAACTTAAAG
>JAZDJY010000124.1:0-10962 GCA_043803615.1 Candidatus Aenigmatarchaeota archaeon
AGACTATTCGATGCAGGGAAGAAACAAGTTGTTCCATTTCGATCCCTTAAAGCCCGGCACGAAAGGCGTATTCGAGATACTCGAAACGCACAAGTCTCTGGAGTTCCAGGCCAGGCTTCCGTCCGTCTCCTCCCTAGTATCCGACCTTGCGAAATGCTCGGAGACGGTCGTCGTTTTCGGCTCCTACGCTTCCTTTAGACACGGGAAGGATTCCGACCTCGACGTCGTCCTGCTCGGCAAGTGCGATGTGCCGGTCCTCACGAGGATAAAGAAGGCGAGCCCGATTCCGGTAAACGAGCACCGTGCATCATACGCCGAATTCGCGGCCATGCTGAAGGCAGGCAATCCCCTGGCGCTCGAGGTCATGAAGAACCACGTCGTTTTCGGCAACGTTTCGAGTATGGTGGGCATATTCCTTGGGGCGTCCGCATGAATAAGGGAAAGCTTTCATGGTGCCGCAGGCAGCCGAAAGGCATAAGGCTCGCCGAAGCAAAACCGCACCTTAGCAGGTCTTACATGGAGGAAGCCGACGAGACATTGCAGAATTTCCTTTCGGCTACCGGGAAATGGAAGACCATAACGGCTTATTACGCATGCTACAACGCCCTCTATTCGATACTCATGAAGTGCGGCATAGTCTGCGAGATACACGACTGCACAATAGAGCTCATGGGATTCTTCGACTTCACCGGGGAAGAGAAAAGGTTCATGACCGACCTCAAGGACGACAGAATAAAGGCGCAGTACTACCTGAAGAAGATAGTATTCGGTGACGAGGATAAGGTGAAGACGTTCTTGCTGAAGTGCAAGACGATCCTGAACGGCCTCAGTTCGGAAAAAACGGAGAGCGTGAGGGCTTCCATAAGAAAGCTCTCTTAGTCTTTTCACGGCCACGGGGAAGCTGCTGTGGGAGAGGGCTGCCGAATGAGTGCCTGCCCTTCCGGAAGAATATTTTTATGCTCTGGGAAATAACACATAAGCATGATGGCAGTGGTACTGGTCGTCATTTTGCTGGTCCTGGTCCTGACGGTGGGCCTGGCCCTGTCGCTCAAAGCGAAATACCGCAAGCTGGGGGTGGTTTTGGCGGCCGCGGCCGTGATTCTGCTGCTGGCATCGTTGTTTTTGCCGTCGCTGTCATAGCGGCGGGAAGTGACAAGAGCGGGCCGGCGGGTAACCAGCCCTCACTTCCTCCCATTGCCGGCACCGGCCTTCCCCTCGAGCTCGGCTACACTCTTCTTCAGTTCGACCATCTTGGGCTCGCGGCCAGGCCGCCCTCGGCGTGCGCGGCTCGTAGGTGATAGAATCTAATAGTATAAAAATGTTGGCCGCCAAGTATGTTTAAACATGACGAGCAACAGGTCGAGCGAGATGCCAGTTAAGAGGGCCTCGCGGAAGCCACGCAAGCCGCTGAAGAAGCCGCGGAAGCTTGTGGCGGTGAAGAAGGCTAAACTGAAAACTGTCATGAGTGCTGGAAATCAGAAACCGAGCATCATGGTCGTCGACGACGACGAGTCGGTACTCGTCCTCATAAGGGAGCTCCTCGAACAGGAGGGCATGAAGGTCATGACGGCCGCAGGCGGCGTGGAGTGCCTGGACAAGCTCGAGCACGTGAAGCCGGACCTGCTCATACTCGACGTGATGATGTCGAAGATAACGGGCCTGGACGTCGCCGAGGCCGTGCGCCTCGACCCTCGGCTCCGGAACGTGAAGATGATATTCCTGACGGTAGTCAAGCCCACAGAGATAAAGCCCGCCCTCCTGAACAGGCTCGCTGCATCAGACTACATAGCGAAGCCCTTCGACAACGACGACTTCGTCCGCAGGGTCAGGTGGGTCCTCACGGAGAAGTGAAGCTTTCCGCCTCCTTCCCCACGCCTTCCGGCGCTTCCTTCTTCTCACCGGAATCCATGCGCTTCCCGCTAGCTCTTCCAGAGTCCGTGCAGGTTGCAGTACTCCCTGGCTTCAGATGCCGCAACCTTCGTCTCGAAGACTGCTTCGGGCTTCTCCCCGGGCTTCATGTACTTCCTGTGTATCTTGTCGCCTGCCACTACCTCTATCCACTCTATGTAGTGCTTATCCTCCATCGGATGGGCGACGAGTCCTACTGCCACCTTCACCCCGCCCGCTGCCCTCTCGAGTACCGGCACGTGCTTTTCCACCGAAGCGTCGACTGTATTCTCCTCCATCCGCTCCATGGGCTTGCCGCAGCACACGAGCTGCCCTGCGGCCGCGTGGACGACCTCCACGACGTTTCCGCAAACGTAGCACTTGTATATCTCCCTTTTATGAACCACACCTAACACCTCCATTGAATAATCGTCATTTTTCCCCCGCAAGGTACCTTGCGGCCTTTATGAGCGCCACGCATCCCTGTCCCGCCGATATCACGTACTGGTACTCGTGGCCCGCCGCGCACTCGCCCGCGGCAAATATCCCCGGGACCGAGGTCCTGCCCTGGCAGTCTATCTTTATGTGGCCGTCATCCTCTTCGAGTGCTAGGAGCCCCCTGAACGCTTCGGTTGCCGGCTTCCTTCCTATCGCTACTATGACGCCGCCGACCTTTATCTGCCGCATCCTGCCGTCCTTTTCGTACCGAAGGCCGGAAACGAGCTTTTCACCCACTATCTCCTTTGTGTCGGCGCCAAAAATTATTTGGACCTTCTTGTTCTTCTCCACATTCTTGATCATACCGTGGCCCGCAAACTCGCTTCCCTTGTTGACGACGTATATCTTTTTTGCAATCTTCTCCATGAAGTCCACGGACTCGAGCGCGGAGTTCCCCCCGCCCACGATTGCCACGTCCATGCCGCGGAACAGCGGCCCGTCGCATATCGCGCAGTAGGCGACGCCCTTGTTTGCGAATTCCTTTTCGCCGGGGACTCCGAGCTTTCGGGGGGTCGAGCCGGTGGCGATGATGACGGTCCTCGTATCGTATCTCCCCTTGTCGGTTACGACGACGAAGGCCTTGCCTTTCTTTTCCACTTTCTCTGCGGTCTCGAGCCGGACCTTCACCTTGTTATCGTCCATCTGCTTTTGCATCTCCTTTAGCATCTGCAGGCCAGTGGTCCTGGCGATGCCGGGGTAGTTTGAGACCTCGCCGCTGACGTTGAACTGGCCGCCAAACTCAGAAGAAACTATCTCATACTTCATGCCCTTCCTTGCGGCATACATCGCGGCCGTGAGCCCTGCTATCCCCGCACCTATTATGATGGTGTCGTACATGCCACGTCACGCTTTCTCTTTACTTCTTTTCATCTGGCTCCCGCAGCCGCCATTACCTTTTCCATGGCAAGCCTGAGTGCTGCGTCCCTTGGCGTCCCGCCTGAGGCCTTCATCTCCCGAAGCACGAGCCTGGTGTTTTCGCTTATCCTTTGTTCGACGAGCGCAAACATCTCCTTTTCATCGCCGCCCTTGTACTCGACGTAGGAGGAGATGACCCCGCCTGCGTTTGCGACAAAATCCGGCACCACGAGGATGCCCTTCTCATGGCAGGACCTCTCGGTCTCCGGTGCCATGGGGATGTTGCTTCCCTCGACTATGAGCCGAAACTTGAGCCTTGCCACGTCCTTTGGCTTTATGAGGTCGGGGATTGCTGCAGTAATCAGTATGTCGGCATCAGCGGAAAGGATGCTGTCGCAGGTGCCAGGGGTTCCGGGCCTGTAGTCTGAGACCGAGCCTTTCTCCTTCTTGACCTTTGCGAGCTTTTCAAAATCCATGCCGTCGGGGTTGTGCACGGCGCCCTTGCTGTCGGAAACCGCGACTATCCTTGCGCCCCTCTCGGAGAGCAGCTTTGCGGCAAACCAGCCGACGTTTCCGAAGCCCTCGATTGCCACGGTTGCCTTTTTGACGTCGATGTCGGCGTGCCTTGCCGCAACGATGGTTGCGTGGACTACGCCAAAGCCGGTCGAGCCAAGCTCATGCGGCAGGCCTCCCATGGCCTTTGGCTTTCCAGTCACCGACTTCCTGTCGCCGTTTGCCTCTGCGAACCACTGCATCTCCCGCTCCGTCGTGTTCATGTCCGGGCCGGCTACGTACATGCTCGGACAGACTGGCTTTATGGCCCTCGCAAAAGCCCTGATGATTTCTTCCTTCTTCTGGATGGTCATCTTTCCGGGGTCTGCGACGATTCCGGACTTGGCCCCGCCAAAAGGAATTTCGGCTAGCGCGTTCTTCCAGGTCATGGCCCTTGCAAGCCTCATGACCTCCTCGACCGTAACGGTTGGGGTCATCCTTATGCCGCCCTTCCCGGGGCCGAGTTTCGTGTTGTCTATGACGAGAAACCCCTTCATCCCGCTGGCCGGGTCGTAGACAGTGATGACCATTTCCGGACCGAACTCGTCATGCCTTATCAAGAAATCCACCCATCCGCGCCTTACGCCTTTTTCAGTTCTTTTTCTATCGCTTCTCTGTCGAAGCCGACTATTACCCTGCCGTTTATCTGCGTCTGCGGCACGCCCATCTGGCCGGACTTCTCAATCATCTCTTTTGCGGCCTTCTGGTCTGCTGCGACGTTGACGTCCCGAAACTTCACGCCCTTCTCGCGGAGGAAGTCCTTGAGCATGTGGCAGTAGGGGCACGTCGGGGTCGAGTACACCGTTATTCCTGTCATATTACACCTCATCTTTTTTTGATTTTCGTAGTTAAAAAGGGAGAGGATTATCCTTTGCTTCCCTCCCGCTTATCTTCCGCTTCAGCTGCTCAGCAGCAGCCGCAGGCTCCTCCCATTTCCTCCTTGCTCGTCTTGACCATGGGCTTGCCGCAGCACTTCGGGGCCTTGTCGGCCTCGACTGCATGGCCGCATCCGCACGCGCATTTCCAGCATGTCATCACTAACACCTCCTCTCATATGAATCATTTTTCATATGGACACTATGGCGCGTCCTGGTATATAAACGTTAGCGCCACGTTGGTTTTGCGCATGAAGTGGCTTTTGCGCAAAAAGCCGGTTTAAACATAACAATATTATAGTAAACTGAACCAATCTTAGAGCATGGGCAAGAAAATATACGGAGTCGACCTGTCAGAGAAAATCACGCCTATGATGGTGAGGGATGCGATAATAATATGCTTCCGTGATGCACATCGGGAAGTCCTCGACGAGCTGAACAGGAAGCGAAGTTCCGATTCTGAGGCTGAAATTGAGGGCTTAAAAAAGGTTCAGATAGACCTTATCGTCAGGTCTGCATTCGAGGACGTGAAAGCGGACTTCAGCAACCCGACAAAAGAGGACATCGTAAAGGTCCTCGGCGAGCTTGCGAAGTTCGCATCCAGGTTCAGGAAACCGGAAATCATCAAGAGGCACTACAACGAGATAATGAGGCTTGTGGAGAAGTGCGGCCATCAGGATATCCATGAGTGAAAAGGGCTGCAAAACCTTTGGGAACATCGTCCCGGTTTCAAAAAATCAAATCCTGATTTTTAAAAAACCATAATCTTTTTGCCCGGCATTTCATCCTGCCGTTGCGTATGAAGTCAACCATTTTGACTACTCATTGCGCAAAGCCCGCCACGGAAGAAGGCCAAGTGGGGAGCGCCTCCTTCACGCCCGCGGCCGGGCGTTGAAACGAAACCTATTTCTTCCGCCCGCACCAAATAAGAATTGTTTGGCATGAACTTCTACTCGCTGCTCCCGCTGTCGGGCTTTTTGATAAGCATGTCCCTCGGGCTTTTCGCGCTCCGCGCGAATTCCAGGTCTCGGCTCAACCAGACATTCGCACTCTTCATGTTCTCCACGAGCCTCTGGAGCATCTCCAGCTTCCTCATCTACAACTCCCCATCCCCCGAAACTGCATTCCTCTGGGACAAGACCGAGACCTTCGGTTCGTTCCTTTCAGCCTCGTTCATGCTGCATTTCTGCCTTTCCTTTACTAAAAGCAGGTTCCTTAAAAGAAAGCTTTTCCCTGTCGCCATGTACATGCCCGTGCTCTTCTTCACGTACGTCAACGTGACGACGAAGATGCTCACCCAGTCAGAGATTCCTTCTTACTGGGGTTACAGTATCATACCCGGCGAGCTCTATTACCTCTTCGCCGCGTGGATAACGGCATATGCGCTTGCAAGCGTCTTTGCATGTTCCCTCTTCTTCCTGCGGTCCAAGTCCCATGCCGAGCGAAGCCAGGCGCTCCTGCTCACGGCAGGCATCCTGGTCATGATAATAGGAGGCGTTGCAAGCGAGGTCGTGGCGCCTATGCTCGGGATAGAGGTGATGCCCCTTACCTCGACTCTCACCGCAATCAACGGCGTGTTCGTCGCATACGCCATGCTCAGATACAGGCTCATGGCGCTCACGCCGTTGCTCGCCGCGGAGAACATACTCAAGACGATTGCCGACTACCTGCTCGTCTTCAACAAGGACGGGACTATTGCGTTCCTCAGCGATTCCGCAGCGCAGATGCTCGGGAAGGGCAAGGGCGCCGCCGGAACCAGGCTGGACGGCGCGTTCCCTGACGGCGCGCTCGCTTCGGTGTTCGGGAGGCTCGAGAAGGATGACACGCTCAAGGACATGGAGACCACCATAAGCTCCGGCGCCGGGAAGAAGATACCAGTATCCTTCAACTGCTCCGTCGTGAAGGGAGCGGGCGGGAGCGTCCTCGGCTACGTCCTCGTGATGAGGGACGTGTCTCGCGTAAACGAGCTGGTAAAGAGCCTCAAGGAGAAGACGGCGCAGCTGGAGAAGTCGAAGAATCAGCTCGAGGCAAAGGTCGGGGAATCTGAAAGGTTCAACAAGCTCTCGGTGGGCCGCGAGCTGAAGATGGTGGAGCTCAAGAAGAGGATGGCCGCGCTCGAAGAGAAGGCCGGGAAGCGATGACCAGACGGTGGCTCTTCCGGTGAAATTTTCAAAAAATATTTAAATAGCACGCGTGAATCTATATCCATGGAATTCCCTGCGATGATGACCGAGAAGGCTAAGCGAACGTACTGCTAGCCATAGGTCACATTCTGGGGATTGAACGCCCGATTCTTTCGTGAACAGCCTTCCTCCCCAGCCGCAGGCACATGCAAGTGGTGGATGCAATGGCAATCGTGATGAAGTTCGGGGGAACGTCGGTTGGCGACGGCAGGAGCTTTTCTGCGGCCGCGGCCATCGTCGGCAGCGCCGCAAAGAAGGACAGGGTCTGCGTCGTCGTTTCCGCGATGGCAGGCGTGACGGACGCGCTCCTCGGAGCCGCGGGCGCAGCGGGCGGGATGAAGGACGAGGATATCGTTGCATTCACCCGGGAGCTCCAAGAGAAGCACCTTCGCGCCGCAAGGATATGCTGCAAGAAGAGGCTTCCGGAAGTGCAGGACGCAATAGAGGAGAGGATAAAGGAGCTACAGAAGGACATGGCAAAGGTCAGGGACACCGGCCTTACGGAGCATTTCCGCGACAGGATTGCGGCGTTTGGAGAGAAGATGTCGGCCGCGATACTGTCGGGCGCGATATCCGAGCACGTGCCCTCGGAATGGCACCACGGCGACCGGGGCCTGATAATAGTCGACGAGAACTTCATAGGGCCGGAGCCCGACATGGAGGCAACCGAAAAAGAGGTCAAAAGGAAGGTGCTGCCGCAGATGAAGAAGGGCATCGTCCCGGTCGTCACGGGCTTCATGGGATGCACCCACGACGGGCACACGGTGACTCTGGGCAGGGGCTCTAGCGACCACATAGCCTCCATCATAGGCGCGTGCCTAGGAGCAAGCGAGATACAGATATGGACCGACGTCGACGGCTTCCTTTCGGCCGACCCAAAAATCGTGAAGGGCAGCATGCTCATACCAAAGCTTTCCTTTGCCGAGGCCTCAGAGCTTGCCTACTTCGGGGCAAAGGTGCTGCACCCAAAGACGCTCATGCCGGCAATCCAAAAGGGCATCCCGGTGAGGATACTCAACACCCACAACCCCGGGAGCGCCGGCACGCTGATAACGAAGGAAACCGGGAGCCTCCCGGAGGTAGTCAAGTCCATAACCTCGAAGAAAGGTGTCGTCCTGGTCAACCTGGTTTCTGCAAGGATGCTTGCTGCGCCCGGGTTCCTGTCGAAGACCTTTGAGACGTTTTCCAGGCGCGGCATAAGCATAGACATGGTGTCCACGACCGAAGTCTCCATAACGCTCACGATAGACGGCAGGATGAACGGAAGGCTCGACCCGGTCATAAAGGAGCTTGCGAAGATGGCCGAGGTGAAGGTGGAGGGCGGCAAGTCCATAGTCTGCGTCGTCGGCGAGGGCATGAAGCTTGCGGCCGGCACGGCGGGCAGGGTGTTCCACTGCCTCGGAGAGAAGGGGATAAACGTCGAGTGCATATCACAGGGCGCCTCCAAGATAAACATAAGCTTCATAGTCGAGGACAAGGACGCCGACGCGGCGGTAAGGGCGCTGCACAACGAATTCTTCGGGGTCCATGGAGGCCGGGCGGCATGAGAAAGCTTCGGGCCGGCGTCCTCGGGGCAACGGGCATGGTGGGCCAGAGGTTCGTGCAGATGCTCGAGCGCCATCCGTGGTTTACGCTTACGGAAGTTGCGGCAAGCGGCAGGAGCGCAGGGAGGACGTACCTGGATGCCGTCTCCGGCAGAAGAGTGGCCTACGACTCCGGCCTTGCGGACGGCCTGACAGTCAAGGAGTGCAGGCCGGATCTCGACTGCGACGTCGTGTTCTCGGCTCTCGACTCTTCCGTTGCCGGGGGAGTCGAGGAGGAGTTCGCAAGAGCCGGGTACGCGGTCTTTTCCAACAGCAGGAACCACCGCATGGACCCGTTCGTTCCGCTGCTCGTCCCCGAGGTCAACGCATCCCATGTCGACGCCGTGAAGCTGCAGGAGCGCGGCAAGAATGGCAAGGGTTTCATAGTCACCAATCCCAACTGCTCGGCTGCGGGCCTGGTCATCCCGCTCAAGGCGCTCATGGACGCGTACGGCCTAGAGAAGGTCATGGTCACGACGATGCAGGCGCTCTCCGGCGCGGGCTTTTCCGGCGCCGGAATAGACATAAGCGACAACGTCATACCGTTCATATCAGGCGAGGAGGGCAAAGTCGAGGCCGAGCCCAAGAAGATGCTGGGCACGTTCGACGGCAAGGGCTTCTCGTATGCGGACATCACGGTGAGCGCCCAGTGCAGCAGGGTAAACGTCAGTGACGGCCACACCGAGGCGGTCAGCGTCAGCCTGCGGGAGAAGCCGTCGATGGCAGAAGTTTCCAAGGTCCTGAGGAAGTTCAACCCGCTGAGGGGCATGGACCTTCCCAGCGCCCCCAACCCGCCCATCATCGTGAGGATGGAGGAGGACAGGCCCCAGCCCAAGCACGACCGGGACGCCGGGAAGGGCATGGCAGTCACCGTCGGAAGGATCAGGGAGTGCCCGATCCTGGGCTACAAGTTCTTCGTGCTCTCCCACAACACCATAAGGGGTGCCGCGGGCGGCTCGATACTCAACGCAGAGCTCCTCATGAAGAAGGGGCTCATCTGAGGAAGTGCGCCCCCACGTCTCACTTCCGCAGCGGATGGCTTTTTAAAACTTAAGAGCAAGCGTAGCGAAGGTGAATGAATGAAAACGTCCGATGTCACGTACGAGGAAACGCCTGTGGAAAGAATAGACGTAGACCCCGCCGGGTCGCACGTCATCGGGCCGTATCTTCCAAGCCACGAAAACGTCGTGAGTGCCGTCAGGCGGCAGGTCGGCGACAGCGTGCAGATGAGAAGAGCAAGCATAGGCGATTCCCTGGTCCTCTGGGAGAGGACCGAGAGCCTCAATGGGACGCATCTCAAGACCAAAGAGGCCCTCCACTTCGTCGGGTATCCTGGCCTTGACGTGCCAATCGACGCCATCGAAGTTTACAGGGGAAAGGACCCATTGGGGAATGACGTTTACGCAATCGCTCCAAAGAAGGGAGACGATAGATTGGGTTTCATAGAAGTCGTCCCGGTGAAATACTGATTTTAGGCGGCCCGCCAAGGGCCGGGACCGGCGGCATTTAGGCCGCCTCTTCTGCCGGTTAATAGAAGGTATAAAAGAGTTTGCAGCCAATTAGTACTATGGTCCGCATCGAGAAGATTGTGATGGAGGGCTTCAAGTCCTTCAAGCGAAAAGTCGCAGTCCCCTTCCCCGCGGGCTTCTCGGTCGTCACGGGCCCAAACGGCTCGGGCAAGACCAACATCGCAGACGCCATCTACTTCGTCCTGGGCTCCGGGGCGGCTTCTTCTCTTCGGGCAAAGAAAGCCCACGAAGTCATATTCCACGGCAACGTGAAGAAGGACCCCTCGGCCCACGCGAGCGTCACCATGTACCTGGACAACCGCGACAGGACGCTGCCCTCAAAAGAGGACGTGGTCACGGTCGCAAGGAGGGTGAACAAGGCGGGCGTGAGCACGTACAGGCTGTGCGGCAGGGTGACGGGAAAGCAGGAGGTGCTCGACTTCCTCTCCCAGGCAGGCATCACGTCCGACGGCCACAACATGATCCAGCAGGGCGACGTGACCAGGATCGTCGAGATGGGGCCGGTGGACAGGAGGAAGGTCATAGACGAGATTGCAGGCATTACCGAGTACGACGAGAAGAAGGAGAAGGCCATGAAGGAACTGGAAAAGGTCTCCGAGAAGGTAAGGGAGGCCGAGATAGTGCTCGAGCAGAAGGACGAGATAATGAGAAAGATCAAGGCCGAAAGGGACGCAGCCCTCGAGTACCGGAAGATGCAGGGGACGCTCAAGCTCGTGGTCGCAACGTCCATTCTCAAGAACCTGCGGTCTCTAGAAAAGAAGATGGAGGACCACGGCAAGGGGACCGCGGACGCGGATGCGCAGATAGAGGCATTCACCAAGGAGATGGCCGCGGCCGACACGGAGATTTCTTCGCTTTCAAAGGAGATGCAGGACGTCACAGGCAAGATTATGAAGGTCTCGGAGTCCGTCGATGAGGCGGGAAGGATCAGCGAACTCAAAGCGCGCATCGAGATGAAGAGGGAAAGGATAAGGATGAACGAGTCCGAGGAAGGAAGGCT
>JAZDJY010000125.1:0-3546 GCA_043803615.1 Candidatus Aenigmatarchaeota archaeon
CATTATCTCGGCCTGCGCGTTCTCCTCTGCCTTCTCCCGGCTCCAGCCCTTCGAAAGCCCCCTCTCCCTGATCTTTGCCGGGCCTGCGCGAAGAACCACTATAACGTCGGCTGGCATGTCGTGGGCGTAATGGGATTCCACGATCATGGCCCCGCCTTCCTTCCCGAGGGCTTTCACCTCGCGCCGAAGGCCCGGGACGTCGACTATCCTGCATCCCCTCTTCCTGTCCGTGCCAACGTACAGTCCCTTCTTTTCCGCAAGGGAGTTGAGCTCGACGAGGCGAAAGCCCGTCATCTCCGAAAGCTTCCGGGAAACGGTCGTCTTTCCCGTTCCGGGCGTGCCCGTGACCGCGATTATCATAAGGATATCTTTTGCGCGGCGGCCTATTTAGCTTTGCCCGCGCTCCGAAAGATTCCGGCAAAACTTTAAATGCCGGACCCGATGTTATTTCTAGATAAGGTCTTTCCCATGGACGCGGCATCAGAGATAGCAAAGCTGAAGAAAGAGAGGAACGCAGTCATACTCGTCCACAACTACCAGACGCCGGAGGTCCAGGCGCTGGCCGATTACGTCGGCGACTCTCTTGAGCTTTCCCGGAAGGCCGCCGGCACTAAGGCAGACGTCATCGTCTTTTGCGGCGTCGACTTCATGGCAGAGACGGCAAAGATTCTATCCCCGGAAAAGAGGGTGATGCTTGCGGAGCCGACGGCTGCGTGCCCGATGTCTGCCATGATAACCGCGTCCGACGTGAGGAAGCTGAAGGCGGAGCATCCAGGCCTTCCTGTCGTTGCCTACGTCAACACTTCGGCAGCAGTCAAAGCTGAATCGGACATCGCCTGCACGTCGGCCAACGCGGCCGCCGTCGTGAAGTCGCTGCGCGTAAAGAAGGCTATATTCATTCCGGACAAGCACCTCGCAGCCTACGTGCAGAAGGAGACGGGAGTCGAGTTCATACCGTGGCACGGCTACTGCCCGACCCACGTCAGGATACTCCCCGAGCACATAAAGGAGCAGAGGAAGCTACACCCGGGAGCAGAGGTCCTGGCCCACCCGGAATGCCGGCTTGACGTCCTAGACCTCGCAGATGCGGTCCTTGGCACCGGAGGCATGGTGAAGCGTGCAAGGGAATCCAAGTGCAAGGAGTTCATAATAGCAACCGACGCCGGCATGGTCCATCGCCTGAGGAAGGAGCTCCCAAAAAAGAAGTTCTGGCCCGCATCAGAGGCCGCGTTCTGCCCCAACATGAGGAAGACCACCCCCGCAAGCGTCCTGCACGCGCTCAGGACGCTGGAAGGCGAAGTCTTCGTCCAAGAAGACATCATGCGCAAGGCAAGGAAGTCCATAGAGCGGATGGTCCAAATTTCCTGACGTCAAAGTCGGGGGAATCCGGAGGAGCTTGAAACTGCGGGAATGCGTTCCTTGGCCTCCGCTGAGGCGGAAGCTGAAGGGGGTGTCCCCCTGCGGTTCAGCTGCCGTTCCAGCTATAACCCTGCTTGCCCTTCTTCCTGGTCCATGGCCACTTGCGCGGGATCTTGAAGCCCTTCTTGCCGCTGGACACGGAGAGCTGCATCTGGCAGACGCTGGACGCCTTCTTGAACGTCAGGTTCATTAATATCGGGGCGGCCGTGTTCACGATTATGAACGCGGCTATCAGCGAGGCGTACAGCTCCGGGCTGAGCTTGCCTTTGGCGAGGGCCGCTATCACGATGGTCATCTCCGAGAGGGTGACGATGCCCGAGCTCACCTTGAGCGCCTGGTCCATCGGGTACCTGAAGAGCTTCAGTGTGGCAACGCAGGACACCACCTTTATCGCGACGATCACTCCGATGATTGTCGCAAGGAGCGGCAGGCTTCCAAGGAGCGTCTGCATGCCCAGCGTGAGCCCGACGGACGCGAAGAATATGGGTATGAAGAAGCTCTCGCCAATGTCTTTTACCTTCGTCGTTATGATGGGAAGCTGGGCGCTCCTGCTGAGTATCATGCCTGCTATGAACACTCCCAGAATGGAGGCAAGTCCCAGGCTCTCGGTGAGCCCCCCAAGCAGGAACGCAAGGAGCAGGGTGAAGCCGAGCAGCGCCTCCTGGACCCCGTACTTCTGGATGTATGACGTGAACCTGTTGACGAGCTTGAACCCGACGCGGCTCATCCCCGCGAAGAGGCCAATGACCACGAGGATGAGCGTTATTATGTTGACAGGGTCTATCGTCGCCCCGCCCATGACGTTTGCGAGGAGCGCTGCGGCAACTATGGCGAGGACCTCGTCTACGACCTCAAGGCCCATGAGCGTCTGGCCCTCTGCGCTGCCAAGCTGCTTCATGTCGGCAAGCGACCTCGAGACTATGGCGGTGCTGGAGAGCGCGACAACGAAGCCAAAGACCAGCGTGACGTATATGTCCCAGGCGAAGAGCTCTGCTGCAAGGAACGTCAGGCAGAAGACGCCAAACACCCTGACTATCTCTATCCACGTGAGCTTCTCCGTGTTCCCTTCGAGCGTCTTCCAGTCTATGCTCAGGCTTACGAGGAGTATGAGGAACAGCAAGCCCAGGTAGCTCACCGATGTCACGAGCGCGGATTCTGCGGCAAGCCCGAGGATTGAGGGGCCTATCACGACGCCCGCGATGAGCTCGCCCGCGATGCTGGGCTGCTTGATCTTGGAGAATAGAATCCCGCCTACCTTGGCCGCGAAGAGAAGGAGCGCTATGTCTATTATAGGGTTGAGCATTTCAGGCACCCAGCATCTTGTGGAATATCTCCCTTATGGTCACGACCCCGAGAAGCTTGCCGTCGGAGTCAATCACGTGGAGGAGCTTGTACCCCACAGAGTCCATTATCTTGAATGTCCTGTCTATGCTCTGCTCGGGATTGACCGTGCTTATGTTGGTAGTCATTATCTTCTCGACGGAAAGCTTTGCCGTCTCGGGGTCAATGCTATCGTGCCACACGGGGTCGGACATGGCAGAAGGCGTCTGCTTGATGAGCCTCATGAAGCTTGCTTCGTTGACGCATCCTATGAGCCTGTGGTCGGAGTCGACGACCGAGAGGAACTCGACGCCCCTGTCCCTCATCAGGTTGAGGGCCTCTCCTATCTCGGTTTCCTTCTTTATGGTAATCGCGGGCCTGATGAAATCGTGAACCACCATTTCCGTAGTTTTCTTCATTGAGACACTCCTGCCGGCGCAAAACCGGCCATCATAATATGTCATATGCCCGCACCCTGTTTAAATTCATATTAGCTAGCATACTAGCCTACTGTTGGATAAGAACCAAGTTGCCAGCTGCCCGTTATCATCCGTTGAGGTCCGACCAGCAGAACAGTTTGTATGTGCAATGCTCGTGCCGGAGGTTGCAGCACTTCCTGCACTTCTTCTTTCCGGACTCCATGCAAAGAGCCTTTATCCTCAGGCGCCTTCCGCAGACGCTGCATTTGCTCAGCATAAATCTTATCCTTATGCCAAAGCCTGCTTAAATTCATTCCCGCCCGGTGCCCATCAGGTGCACCTTCTGGGAGTTGAGGTCGAGGAGCAGGAAGGTGTCGATGCCCGAGTA
>JAZDJY010000126.1:0-5091 GCA_043803615.1 Candidatus Aenigmatarchaeota archaeon
TGGTGAAAAACCGCGGCCTTTTCAGGTACGACTTCATCCTTCTCGTGGACACGGAGCCACTTCCCTCAGGAGGGGAGGAAACGCCCGTCTTCAAGGCCCAATCATGGTACAGATGCGGCGACTGCGGAAGTTTTGATTTCGGCAACTACACGAACGCCATCCCGGAAGAGAAGCTTGACAACCAGGAGTTCCTTTCAATCGCCTGCGCGAGCAGGGTAGACAAAAGCGTAGGCGTCATCAGGTACGCGCTCACTGCTTGAACTTGGAAAATAGCGGCCCGGGCTTCTTTATCAGATGTCCGCCCGCTATCTTCATTTCTTTTGCGCTCCCCCACTTCTGCTTGTGGACCGAGCCTTCGAGGTTCAGGTAATCCCACATCTTCTCCGCGCTCTGGGGGATGAAGGGCGACAGCGTTATGGCAAGGCTTCGGAGCAGGTTAGCCCCGAGGTACAGGCAGTTTGCGTTCTCCTTCTTCCACGGCTCCTTTGCCTGGAAGTACTCGTTTCCGAACTTGGAAAGCTTCATGAGCTCGTCGAGCGCGCCCTGGAGGTTATAGTCCTCCATCAGGGAGGCGGCTTTGTCCGCATGCTCCGCTATCCTCTTTTCGACCTCTTCATCGAGCGCGTCGTACTTCGAAGGTTTCGGGATCTTCCCTGCGTTCTTGCTGTGGATGAAAGTGAGTATCCTGTTTGCGAGGTTTCCCAGGTTGTTCACGAGCTCCCCGTTGTTCCTCGCGATGAGGGCCGCAACCGAGAAATCCCCGTCCTCTCCGAAGGGTATCTCGCTTACGAGGAAGTATCTCAGGGAGTCGGCCCCGTATTCATTTGCGAGCGCCACCGGGTCGACCACGGCACCCTTCGACTTGCTCATCTTCTCCCCGCGGATGTTCACGAAGCCGTGGACGTAGACCGTGCGGGGAAGCTCTATTCCCGCCGCCATGAGGATGCTGCCCCATATCACCGTGTGGTGCCAGACGATGTCCTTTCCTATGACGTGCACCGCCGCGGGCCAGAACTTCTTGGACTTCTCATCGGGCCAGCCGACCGTGGAAAGGTAGTTTATGAGGGCGTCCATCCAGACGTACTGTACGTGCTTTTCGTCTATGGGAACGGGCACTCCCCAGGAGAAGCCCGTCCGCGAAACCGACAGGTCCTTGAGCGGCTCTTTCAGCCGGCTCAGCATCTCGTTCCTCCTGGACGCCGGAAGTATGAATTCCGGGTGCTTCTTCATGTGCTCTATCAGCTTCTCACGGTATTTTCCCATCTGGAAGAAGTAGCTTTCCTCCCTCACGACGTCGGGCTCCGTGCCGTGCACCGGGCACTTGTCGCCTACAAGGTCTTTTCGCATGTAGTACGTCTCGCAGTCCACGCAGTATAGGCCCTCGTAGACGCCCTTGTATATCTCGCCCTTCTTGTTGATGCGCCTGAATATCTCCTGGGCGGTCTTCACATGCCTTGCCTCGGTCGTGCGTATGAAGTCGTCGTAGGAGATTAAAAGGGCGCTGCAAAGCTGCCTGAAGTGCGCCGACATGGCGTCGACGTACTCCTGCGGCGTCTTGCCCTGCTTCTGCGCGCAGCGCAGTATCTTCATGCCGTGCTCGTCGGTCCCCGTGGAGAAGTGCACGTCGAAGCCCTGAAGCCTCTTGTACCGCGCTATGACGTCGGTGCATATCTTTTCGTAGGCGTGCCCCAGATGCGGGCGGCCGCTGGGATAGTCTATCGCGGTCGTTATGAGAAAGCCTTTTGCATGAGCAGGTTTCGAAGACATGGTAACACCCGGATTCCTTAATTTTGCGGCAGCGGATTAAAAAAGTTCAGCCCGGCTCGACGCCCTTTATCTTGAGTATCACTTTGTTCTCGCGGCCGGAGATGGCCTCGGTGTCCACCACGCCGCGCTCCTTGAGGCTCTTTATGAGCCGCGAGACCTTGGCCTTGCTGAAGTCTGCCTCCTTCACGACGTCCCTCTGGCGGGCAGACCCGCCCTTCTTTGCGACGATGTCCACTATCCTCTTCTCGTCCTTGTTCAGGAGCGGCAGGACCTTGACCTCGCCCTTCTGCGCAGGCGAACCCCTGCGCACGTATACCGCGATGCCAGCCATCGCTATGACCACGATGAGCACCATGGAAAGTATCAGCAGGTCCCACATGGTGCCTCCGGCGCCTATCACGTCGAAAAGTACCGAGAAGCTGAGGTTGTCGTTCTGGGAAAGGCCCTCGCGCTGCCATGAGACCATCATGTGCTTGCCGTCCGTGATGACCCTTCCGGTCGGCGGGAAGAAAGACTCGTTTGCGATGTCGCCTGCAAGCGTCGACTGCGGAGGGAGCCTTAGCGTCGAGAACATCTTGGCTACGGGCATCGTCACGGGGAAGCTGGCCCGAAATTCGTACTGGTCTCCCTGCCTCTTCACGGCGTCCTTCGTCGTGAACATCATCTTTATGGTGCTGCCCTTTCCCTCTTCCATCCCGTAGAAATCGCATTCTATCCTGCTCCCCAGGCCCACGTTCTCAAAGCTGCACCGGCTGGCGCCGGAGCTGGACTCGACAGTGAGGTTGCTTATGCCAAAGTCCAAGTTGTAGATCATGCTGTTCAGCGGGCCGTCGGGTATCATGGTCACCTCGAAGTTGACGACCATGCTGCTTTCTATCTCTGCGTTTATGCCGTAATAGCTCAGCTCAAGTCCGGAAACCGCAGGAAGCAGTGCCGGAATCATGAAAACGAGAGACGCGAGCAGAGCAAGTTTTGGGCACATATTTCTAATAGGCCTTTTGGACTTTAAAAACGTGAAGTGAAACAATCCGGCCGATTGTTTCAGTGGATTATTTCCGGGAACTGGCGCCCGTGAAACAATCGGTTTCATTGAACCCTTTTGAGCAGGTGAACAGCGGAATAGATCCCTTGTATCCGCTGATGCGGAAACGCTCAAAAGCGCTCCCGGAAAGTCCGCTAAAGCCACACTTAAGGGGAATCAGGAAAAGCCTTGAACTGAAGGGGAGCGCCTATCCCCTGCGGTTCGGTTCAGTTGAAGAGCGAGTACAGCCAGACGCCGATGCCCGCAAAGAACGTCTTCAGCGAATTGATGAAGCCCACACCCTCGTAGCTTATGTCGCCGTTGAGAAAGCACTGGCCCAGCGTCTTCTGCCCCGTCGCTATCGCAACGGCCGTTTCGGCGGAGGTGCGTATGTTCATCGTCGGGTCGTCAAGCGTCTCAAGCCCGGCCTGCGTTATCGTGCCCCCGGAGAGGACTATGTTCCCCACCGGTTCGCCATCCACGTACACGTTTATCCGCTCGTTTGCGAACATGTCGCCCATCGGTATGCCTTCGAGCGGCTTCATGCCTATGAGCGGGCTGAAGTCCAGTCCTGCGTCCGCAGCCGCGGCCGCATGGCTCGTGAAAAGAACCACTGAAGCCGCGAGCGCAGCAGCCACTGCGATGGCCAGGAGAATCCTTACGTTGTCCATGCATTTTGCTTGCCGCGGGGGCTTAAAAACGTGATTGGTGGAAAGTCCATGGAGACTTTTAAGCAAGGGAAACCAATCATAAGGCAATGGCAAGGAAAGCGGCCAAGGCTAAAGGGAAGCGTGCCGGCAGGAAAGTAACAAGAAGGCCCGCAAGGAAGGCAGTAGCGCACATCCATCGCGTCCAGAGGAGGCCGGAAAAAAGGCCCGTAAAGAAGGTAAAGACTGCGGCAAGAAGGCCTGTGAGGAAGCCAAAAGCCGCTGCAAGAAGGGTCCCGGCTCCGGTGATGCCCAAAAGCAAGCTTTTGGAAACCGGCTGCTGCAAGAGGTTCGACCCTGCGCCCTGGGATGAAAAAGAAGTCACATGGAAGGGCAAGCTCTTCCTCAAGGATAGCGTCTTCACGCTCTTCAACATACCTCTCAACATGGGTGGAGTGATGAAGAAGAACCACGAGATCATAACGTCCGCAAAGGCGTACCCGGAGACGCCTGTCATGCTCTACGACTGCAGTGGGCCTTTCGGCGCCGACGTCTACATAGAGGTGACAAAAGAGATAAAGGGCGCAAAGACGGAAAGGATTTCAGGGACGTTCCTTTCGAAGGTCTTCGAGGGCCCGTTCAACAAGACGGGCGCCTGGATGTCCGAGATGAAGAAGTTTACGGAAGCCAAAGGCAAGAAGGCCGAAAAGTTCTACACGTTCTACACCACCTGCCCCAGCTGCGCGAAAGTCTACGGCAAGAACTACACCGTGATACTGGCAAAGATTTAGTCCGGCAATCCGTTTTCCGTGCAGACTTGCGTACTTTTAGCTAACGTTTTTTCGTGCGGAAGCGTATTTTCCGCCAGCGCTTTTGAACGTATAACTTGTTCAAAAGGGCTGTGATGCGTCGGCCGGGATTTGAACCCGGGTCACAGGCTTGGAAGGCTTATCCCAATCATCCTTGGCGTCATATCTTCCAAGATGGGCCAGGCAACTGTCTGAATCCTGCCAGGCTAGACTACCGACGCGTTGTATAGATAATATCGGGAGGCCTTTTTAAAAGTCGAACTCGTCCTTTGGCCTGGCGTGGGAATGCGAGAACCCTGCCTTTATGGCGCCGGCTATCTGGTCGAGCGTCTCGTCTGGCATCTTCTTCACGGAGAGGACGCCCTCGAGGCTCACGGGACCCTCGGAAAAGTATCTCGGGATTATGTGCACGTGCACGTGGGCCACGACCTGCCCGGCGGCCTTGCCGTTGGACTGGACCAGTGATAGGCCGTCGGCCTTGGCGCCCCTTTTCACCGCGTCGGCGACTATCCTTGCGCTCTCAAAGAGCGCCCCTGCCTCCCTTGGCGGCATGTCCAGGATGGTGAGGTAGTGCTTCTTCGGGATGACGAGAACGTGCCCGGGGTTCCTGGGATTTATGTCCAGGAACGCGAAGTGCGCCCCGTCCTCGTAGACCTTCTTGCTTGGTATCTCGCCTGAGGCTATCCTGCAGAACAGGCATCCTCCACCCACGCCTTCACCTTCTTCGCTCATGCGCCATTACCTCCCAACCGCTTCCTATGCTTCTTTTCATGGGCCCACTGAGATTTGAACTCAGGTCTGAAGCTCCCAAAGCTCCGATGCTAGACCAAGCTACACCATGGGCCCG
>JAZDJY010000127.1:0-2211 GCA_043803615.1 Candidatus Aenigmatarchaeota archaeon
TCAAGGATTCTTTTCATCTCAAGCGCGTCGTGCTCAAGCGCCGGAGATTCGGAGATGATGTTTATCTCCTTAAGATTGCTCCCGAGTATGACCTTTGCGACTTCCGAAAAGTCCGGCTGCCTGCTGTCTATGGGAAGGTGTCTCCTCTCACCCTTCTCCGTGAACTCTATCCCGGAGAAGTGCGTGTGGATTTTACGAAAGCTCGCGTCCGTGACCTTTGCGAGCACGGACCGGAAGTCGACCTTGCCCTGGTACTTCGCAAAGATGTGCGACCAGTCTATGACGGGGACGCAGTGCTTGTTTTCATCGCATATCCTGAGTATCTCATCGACCGTGCCGAACTGGGACGTCTTCCCTGTGGTCTCAAGGCCCAGCTTCACCAAAAAACCGTTATCCTCTAATGCTTCTGCCATCTCCCTGCATGCTCCGGAAACCATTTCAAACGCATCCTCCTTTGAAAGCTTGCCGTAGTATCCCGGATGGAAGACGATTACCTCCGCTCCCATCAGGTGGCCCCGGTGGCAGGAATCGATTATCCTCTTCATGCTGTCTTTTGCCTTCTCCGGGTTGCACAGGTTTATGTAATAGGGGGCATGGACGGAAAGCTTCACACCAGCCTCGCGGGCGGCCTTGCCTGCCGCCAAAGCGAGGGCCGGGGACATGTTCACTCCCCTCACGAATTCGACCTCCATGCTGTGCAGGCCAAGCTCTGCGACCCTTCTTATCCCCCCGAGAGTCGTCCTCTCGCTAGAAGAGCCCGGTATTCCCGCCGTGCCTACGAGTATCTTCATGGCCATGACTAGGAATTGCAGTTCCTCAATAAAAAGCGGCTCACATGAACTTGAGCATTATCTCTATTGCGATGAAGGCTCCGCATGCTATGAGGACGTGCTCGGGCTTTATCTTGATTGTTTCCTTCCCCTGGTCGAAGTACCGGACCAGGCCTGCCGTGCTCTGCGGCATCATGCTCTTTTCCTTGTGCGACATACCAATCCCAAATTATATTGGAGGCCTGTATTAAAAGCCTTTTAATTATGCGCGCGTGCCGGGAATAGCCCGCTTTCTGTCATCCCCGCACCATTGACGGCGCATGGGGACGGCGGTATTTGTCTGAGCGCCCCGAAGGCTTGCACCCCGTGCCGCCCGCGTTTTCACCCGTAGCGCCGGTCATCGCTCTTTCGAGTTTCATTGCTTTCCGGCGCGCGGTCACTTTTCTGTGCGGGACGATGGCTTCTCAGCCCCTGCCCTTTCAGGCAGCGCGTTTTCTTGGGTGAGCGGAACTTCCTCACCAGAACCCTTTAGCACACGCAAGCGCGCTAAAACGTTCACGGAAAGTGCGTTACCACACTCTCCTTGGCGAAACCGCCTTCCCGGCTCGCGCAAAATGGCTATCCCTAGGAGATTTATAAAGCTTTCCTGTACCCAAATACGGCAAGCTTCGCCGCTATGTCAGCGTATTTCTTCCCGCAGAGCATACCCCCTGCGAGGAACTCCTCCTGCGTGACCTCGGCAAGGCAGAAAGAGGGCATCCGAAACGCCATCTTCTCCTGTAGCGTCCTAAACTCAAAATCCACGAGCGCAAGACCCTTCATGGCCCCCTGGAACACGTCGATTTGCGCCGTTTTCCCCTCATGGGGGTAATGGTACCGTATCTTGTGAAGCTCCTTTCCCGGGAGCCTGGAAAGGGCAAGAAACTCGGCCTTCGTGAGGGTTATGGTCTGCTCGAGCTGGTGCGAGGCGTCGCCTTCGACTACGGGCTCCTTCTTCGTCAGTTCGTGCCTGTCGCCGTCCTTGCGCAGCCTCAGTACGGGATGGACGGCACCTTTTGGGTAGTAGACGTCGGTTATCTCCCTCTTTTCACACTTCGAAAGCCCTGGAGGCAGGGACTTTAGGAGAAACGTCCTTTCGAGCTCGATTTCCATGATGCATTTTTGTCCCCATATCCTTTAAAGCCGCGGCTACATGGGACAAACGAAAGAAAAAGCCTTCAAATCCTCGAAATCCTCATTTAGCTCGTTTGTTTAGCTCGTTTTTTGCTTAAGCTTTTTCCTAAAAAGCTTATTGTGATGGAAATCACAGGCGAGCGTCCCTTTGACCAGGGTCACTTGGACGTTTAGTAATCGTGGGCTGAACACCTCGTTGCCTTGGTGCTTACACCCCGACTCTATCAAACCGGTAGTCTACCGGGTCCTCGTTCCCGTGACGGCTGTT
>JAZDJY010000128.1:0-4078 GCA_043803615.1 Candidatus Aenigmatarchaeota archaeon
CGCGGGCGGCGGGAAGTATTTCTGCTCTTTCTTTTCAACCGAGGAAATCCTGCCATCGTTTTCCCTGCATTTCTTCATCACGCCTTCCGCTACGGCCTTCTCTAGGAACCTGCCCTTAGCATGCGATGCCTGTATCTGGTCCTTTCCGACGGCGCCGAGAAGCTCTATCTCCCAGTACGGCGTCGGCCTGAAAGCCTCTATCTCCTCCTGGCGGTTGAGCAGGAGCGCAAGCGTTGGGCCCTGGACCCTTCCGGTGGAAAGCGTCCTAAAAGCCCCGCCCTTCTCTAGCGACAGCGTGAGCGCCCTGGACAGGTTGACGCCGAAGTACCAGTCGAGCTGGTGCCTTGTAAGGCCCGCCTCGATCCTCGGGAAGTCCAGGTGCGCTGTCATGTCGTCGTAGGCCTTGACGATGTCCGGGGTCGTGAGCGTCGAGAACTTCATCCTCCTGCCGTCCTTTGCCCCGCCTATGAAGCGTATGATGTTCCACGCTATCACCGAGCCTTCGGTGTCGTAGTCGCACGCCGATATGAACCCGTCCGCGTCCTTTGCGAACTTCGCCATGCTGTCGAAGTACTTCTTGGCCCACTCGTTTCCCTTCCTCACGTAGGTTGGCTTCCACTCGACGGAGAAGACGGGATAGTTCCATTTGAGGCCGCCGTTCCGTTCGTCGAGCACGAAAAGGTGGCCGACGGCAGGCGCTATGAGAAGCTCCCGGCCGTCCCTCCTTATCCTGTAGCAGGCGACCCCGCCGCCCGAAAGCTTTTCCGGCTCCCCTTCGGAAAGGGCGCTTGCTATCCTTTTAGCTGCGGAAGGCTTCTCGGTGACCACGAGCGTGTAGGACATAGTAAGAGTTAGAAAAGGTTTGGCTATTTAAGCTTTGGCATAAAATCTTTTTGAACCGTTAATAAATACAATATAATAACAGGTATGCACATACACAAGGGCCACATGGGCCATATCCCCAACACTGCCGAGGTGGCAGAACCCGGTCATCGCGCCCGCCTCGAAAGCGGGTGTCCTCACGGACGTGCAGGTTCGAATCCTGCCCTCGGCGCTTAACCTTTTTGAGCTACGGCAAGCGCTCAAAAACGTTAGCGAAAAATACGCTTCCGCGGGAAAACGACGCGTGCAGACTTGCGGACTTTCCGCTAACGCTTTAGCGCGTTTCAGCAGCATGCGGAAACAAGCGAACTTGTTCGCGCTGTATAGCTTGCGCTAAAGGGTTAAAATAAAAGAAAAAGGAAGGGGCGAAAGCCCCAACTGTGAATTCTGATTTTCCCGCTTACTTTGCCGCGACCTTCACGATGTCGATGCAGATGCCTGCAGCAACGGTCTTGCCCATGTCCCTGATTGCGAATTTCGCAAGCTCGGGGAACTCGGACTGCTTCTCTATCACGATGGGCTGCAGCGGCTGTATCTTCACGATAGCAGCGTCGCCAGTCTTCAGCGTGTCCGGGTTCGTGGTCACTGCCGCGCCGGTCTTGGGGTCTATCTTCTTGACGATCTCGATTATCCTTCCTGCGACGTGCGCAGTGTGGATGTGGAAGACCGGGGTGTACCCCTTCGTTATGACCGTCGGGTGCTGGAGCACGATTATCTGCGCCGTGAACTCCTTGACCACGGATGGCGGGTTGTTCGGGTGGCCTATGACGTCGCCCTTCTTGATGTCCTTCTTCGAAGCGCCCTTGAGGTTGAACCCGATGTTGTCGCCGGGCTCTGCCTTCTCGAGGGGCTTGTGGTGCATCTCCATGGACTTGACCTCTGCGATTATTCCGGACGGCTCGATGATTATCTTGTCACCGGCCTTCATGACGCCGGTCTCCACCCTGCCGACGGGAACGAGTCCCACGCCGGTTATGGAGTAGACGTCCTGTACTGGAAGCCTCAGTGGCTTGGTCACCGGCTTAATCGGGACTTTTAGCTTGGAGTCCATGGTCTGCAGAAGGGTTTCGCCTGTGTACCAAGGCATGTTGGTCGACTTCTTGACCACGTTGTCGCCAAGGTAGGCCGACAGGGGAATGAATGGTATCTGGTCGGGCTTGTAGCCAATCGACAGGAGAAGCTTGCTCACCTGCTCTTTCACCTGGTTGAACTTGGCCTGTTCGTAGTTGACCTCGTCCATCTTGTTGATGGCCGCGATCATCTGGTTTATCCCAAGGACCTTTGAGAGGTACAGGTGCTCCTTCGTCTGCTCCTGCACGCCGTCCTTGCATGACACGACAAGGATTGCCGCGTCAGCCTGGCTTGCACCGGTTATCATGTTCTTCACGAAGTCCCTGTGCCCCGGGCAGTCTATCGCGGTGAAGTAATACTTGTCTGTTATGATAGGCTTGTACATGAGGTCAATCGTTACGCCCCTCTCTCTTTCCTCCTTGAGTCTATCCATGACGAAAGCAAACTCGAACGTTTCCTTCTTCACTTCTTTTGCGATTTCCTTGAGCTTTCGCAGCTCCTGCTCTGTAAGTGAACCGGAATCGTATAGCAGCCTGCCTAACAATGTCGACTTACCGTGGTCCACGTGACCCTCGGTTATTATGTTTAAGTGCGGCTTTTCTGCCATATGCGTTACCTCCTGGTTTATCCATCGCACGCCTAATAACAGTATAGCTATCAGGCCTGCGAACCTTATATTATAAAACACTTATATATTTATATCTTTTCTCGGATGCAGCGCCGGGACGGGAAGCGCGGCCTTCCCTTTTTGCCGGTTTCCCCGGGCGCCCGGGCAAAACATGCAAAAGGGCCGGAAAGTATAAAAGAGCCGGAAAGTATTTATAAAAGTTATCTAATCTATATATTCAAAATTCCATAGAACGAGTGGTATGATGAAAAAAGACGCAGAAAAGGACATCGGCATCGGAGTTGCGGCCCCGGCAGGGAGTTGCGAGGACCAGAACTGTCCATGGCACGGGAGTCTCCCGGTCAGGGGAAGGATTTTCGAGGGTAACGTCGTTTCGGCAAAGTCGCACCTGACCGTGGTAGTCGAGAGGAAGTATCCTTATTTCATCCCCAAATACCAGAGCTATGAAAGAAGGAAATCGAGGATAACCGCCCACAACCCCACGTGCATAGCCGCAAAGGAAGGCGATGCCGTGACGGTGGCCGAGTGCAGGCCGCTCTCGAAGACCAAGGCGTTCGTCGTCGTTGCAAAGGAAACGGTGAAAGGCAAATGAAGGCCATAGCTTCCAGCAGCGGCAACGGCGTCCAGGTCGGAACGGTCCTGAAGTGCGCGGACAACAGCGGGGCAAACTTGGTCGAGGTGATAGCCGTCCTCGGCTACAAGGGAAAGAGGAGGAGCAAGCCCGAGGGCGGGGTGGCAAGCCTCATCGTCATCAGCGTCAAGACAGGAAACGAGAAGATGAGGCACGAAGTTTCCAAGGCCGTCGTCATCAGGCAGAGGAAGGAGTACAGGAGGGCAAACGGCATGAGGGTCCAGTTCGAGGACAATGCCGCGGTGCTCGTAAACGACAAGTACGACCCGACGGCCACCATGGTGAAGGGGCCCATGGCAAGGGAGGTCGCGGACAGGTTCAAGACCGTGGGAAAGATTGCAAGCATGGTCGTATGATTTCATTTAAGACGGTGGAATGATGAAAAAGGAATGGTCAAGGAAATGGGTCTCAAGCGTCCAGCCCAGGAAGCAGAGGAAGTACGCGATAAACGCACCGCTGCACGCGAAGAGGAAGATGGCATCAGCGGGCCTTGCCCCGGAGCTTCGGGAAAGGTACGGCAGGCGGTCAATGGTTATCAGGAAGGGCGACGAAGTCAGGATACTGCGGGGAGACATGAAGGGAAAGACAGGGACCGTCGAGAAGGTGGACATAAAGAAGGGAAGGGTCCACGTGGAAGGCGTGAAGAGGAAGAAGGTCGACGGCTCTGAAATCCCGATTCCCATCCGGCCTTCGAAGCTGCAGATAACAAAGCTCGTCCTGGAGGACAAGAGGAGGCAGGCCGTCCTGGAGAGGTCCGAAAGGCCGCAAAAAAAAGAGAAGAGTGGTGACTGATTATGCATTTGAAAAGGCTTTCGATGCCGGCCTTCTGGCCGCTTGGAAGGAAGGAACATACGTTCGTAGTGACC
>JAZDJY010000129.1:0-10490 GCA_043803615.1 Candidatus Aenigmatarchaeota archaeon
CGCAGGTCCTTCCTGACGGTCTCCGGATACTGCGCCAGGAGCTTTATGTCGAGCATAGTATGGTTTTCGGGCAGCGGATATAAATAGCATTATCCAGCATCATCCGGGCATCATCGACGAGAACATGGTGCTTACAACGAAGCTTGCCGCGAAGAAGACGGAGAGCGCGATTATCGCAAGGATCGGCGCAAACTTCAGCCCGTCCTTCTCCTTTCCCGAGTTTATGAGCCCGAGGATGAGGCCGCCGAAGACCGTCGTTATGAGGATTGCCGCTATCGAGAACAGGAACAGGAACTCCCCGGAGACTCCGCCGCCGCTCATGTTTATGAAGGAGACTTTGCTTGACACCTGGTCGGTCGTGGACACGTCAGGGGTGAGCTTTGCCATGGTGGTCGTGAGGTACCCGGAGAGCGCGTAGAGGCCGGGGGCGCCCAGGCACCCGGCGAAAGCTATGAATATCGCGTACATCATGATGTTTGCGGAGATCTCCTTTCGTATGGCCTGCCTCCTCCTTATGTCGATTGCGTTCTCTTCGAGGAGCGTGACTATCTGGCCGCCTCCCCTTATGCCCTCTATTATCAGCTTTATGCTCCTCTCCAGGTCCTTTGACTTTATGCGCTTGGGTATCTCCCTGAGCCCCTCCTCAAGCGACGTCCCGGTCATTATCTCCTTTCCCGCCTTCCTTATGGCGTCGGACAGCGGGCCGAACTCCTTCCTAGCCGAGAGTATGAGGGCCCTGCTGGGTATGTACCCAGCCCTGATGTTTGCCGAAAGGAGGAGCAGCGCGTCGGGCAGTATCTCGTCGACGAACCTTCCGCGCCTATCCACCGAAAGCGCTAGCATGGCGTTGACGAGCCCGAAGCTGGCCGCAAAAGCGCCGGCAAACGCGATGAGCAGGTAGCGGCTGAATATCACCGCGAACACTGCGCTCACGATGAGGCAGGCGATGGCCATCTTCCTTATGACCTTCATCGAGTCGCTTCCGGAGCCCGAAAAGTACAGCTGCCTTCCGACCCACTCCCTGTAGAAGGATGGCACCGGGTTTATCCTTATCGGGAGCTTGAAGGCAGGCTTCTTTTTCTTCTTCGCGCCGCCGCCTTCGGCCGGCTCGCCTCCCTCTTCGCCGGAAGGTTCATTCTCGCCTTTCCCATCGGCCTTCTTCTTTTCTTTGGCATCCTTTTTCTTGGCATCAGATGGCTTTTTCTTGCCCTTCCCGCGGCGGCCGAACCCGAAATGGAAGGAATGCCCGGGCTTCTTCTTCCCTTTCTTTTCCTTCTTTTCTTTTTTCCTCTTCTCTTCTTCCTTTCTTTTGTCTTCTCTTTCCTTCTCCTTTTTCTCCTTCTCTTCGTCCTTCCTTTTTTCTTTTTCCTTTTTCTTCCTCTCAACGTCCTGCTTTCTTTTTTCTTCCTTTTTCTTTTGCTCCTTCTTTTTGTCGTCCTTTTCCGAAGGCTTTTCCTTTGCCTTGTCCTGCGGCTTTCTTTCCTTTCCTTTCTCCTGCGGCTTTGCCTTCACGCCCTTCATTTTGGAGAATGCCTCGTCTATCTTTTTCTTCTGCCAGCCGGCACGCACGAGGCTTGCCCTTATCGACTGCTCATCGCGCCCCTCCTTCAGGCTCTTTTCGGCGTACTTGAGGAGCTCCTTGCGCGCATGCTTTTCCTCCCTGCTTTCGCCGCCCTTCCTCCCGAACAGGCCTTTCATCATCATATCCCTACCGGCCTCTTGGACTTAATCATACCTATGAGCATGAACTGGAAGAACACGAGGAACCCGAGTATCCCCAGGAGCACGTACTCCATGTTTATGCTAAGGCCTATGAAAGACCCCAGCACGAGGAGGAACGTTATCCCAAGAGTGGGCATTATGACGCAGAAGACCATGTAGAGCATGGCTATCGGGTTGAGCTGGGCGCCGTACTTCTTTATCGACATCATCTGGTCGACGGACAAGTTCTCCACTATCTCCTTTATGGTGCCCCCGATGTCTGCGCCGGACTTGAGCGCGTTGACCACCTGCCAGAGCACCCTTCGGAAGTACAGTGACGGATTCTCCCTTGCGAGCGCTTCCATGACCTCTATCTCCGACCTCCCCGTGTTTATCTCGTTGACCGCCCTTGCGAACTCCTTGCTGAGGTCCCCCGTAGCCCGCCTTGGATACCGAGACCATGCAGTTGAAGAGCGGCACTCCGGACCTTATCTGGATGAGCAGGTGGTGGAGCGCATGGGGAAGGTTCTCGTTTATGTTTCGTATCTTCTTCTTCGCCATGAGCTTGGGGTACATGGATATGTAAAAGAAGCTCGCGCCGGCTATCGAGAACCCGACGAGCAGGGAGATGCCCAGGGCCTGCGGGCCCATGAGCCCGGCAGACGACGTGACAAGAGTCATCACGGAAAAGAGCATGATGAAATAGAAGCCGGCGGAGAAGGCGGCAATCGACGTCCACTGCCTGGGCTCCATCTCCATCCCGGCCTGTTCGAGGTCCCATCCCATCGAGGGGAAGAACGAAGAAAGCATCTCGCCGAAGCCTATGATGGGCCTTGAAATCTTCAGCACCTTGTCTGGCGGGAAAGGAACGAGAGGCACTCTCTTCATATTATAAACTATCCGATTGGCCCCATATAAATTGGGGGGAAACAAAGCGTGCAGGCTTGCGTACTTTCCGGGAGCGCTTTTGAGCGTTTACCGGCTCAAAGGGGTTCATGCGGAGGGCAGGATTCGAACCTGCGAAGGCACTAAGCCGCTAGGCCCTGAACCTAGCCCCTTAGACCGCTCGGGTACCCCCGCCTAGGTAATAATAGTGCAGGGAGCATTTAAAAAATGGAAACCTGGCCGCGGCCGTCCCACTTGGAAAAAGACTTCTTCGTTATCAGAAACGAGAGCGGCAGGATGGCAAGGGCCATTGGGAGCAGGAGTAGCGGGAAGGCAATCGAGGCTATTATGCATAGCACCGTGACCGGCGCGACCAGCGCGACGTAGGTAAGGAACGTCCTTGCGCTGAATATGAGCACGCTCGGCCGAAGGCCCGAAAGGAAGACGGTGACGGACACTGTATAAGCGGAAACGGTCATGAATGAAAGGATGCCAAAAGGCGCGGTCTGCATTGCACCGCCCGCGAATGCGGCGGCGACTACCACGGCGATTGAGAAGATGTTCAGGAGCAGGTAGCCTTTGAGCTTGCTCCTCATGACGTCGGACATCTTCACGGGAAGGAACGAGTAGGACGAGAATTCGTCGAACTCGGTGAGCCAGTTGTAGGCCGTCGAGGAGAGGGCGCCTACGAGCACGCAGAACACGAGGAAGGTAGCGCCCTCGGGCAGCACGAAAAGCCCGGAGAAGATGTAAAGCATCGCCCATATCATGGCAAGCGGTATGAGGAAGGAGAAGAACACTTTGCCGATGCCGCCCTCGCTTCTCTGCAGGTCCAGCATGTCCTTTGCGACGAAGTGGGGAACGGAAAAGACCTTCCCAAGCTTCTCCGAAAGGCTCCCGATACGGTTCCTTACGAACCGCTGCTTCTCGGAAAATTCCATCTTTACGAATGCAAGGGAGATGGCTGAAGGAATGAATATCAGGGCAAGGGAGAGCGCAAGCGAGGAAGCAGAGGAAGTGAAGAAGAAGGATGCCGGAGGGAACAGCAGGGCTGTGTCCATGCCGAGAGTGAAGCCGCCAAGGACAAAGGCCGCGCCGCAAAGCAAGACGAGGCCAAGGAACGCCTTTCCCAGGCGCACGTAGAGCGTCGAAAGGAAGAAGGAGATGGAAAGGCCGCAGAGGAACGAAAGGATGATGGAAGAAAGGAGGAGCGGCTGGAAGGCTGGCATGGCGCCCGTCACGGCCGCCGCGGCCGAAAAGCCGAAGAAGAACGGCAGCAGGTAGAGTGCCATGTAGAACAGCACGTCGTTTGCTATGACGTTTGCAAAAATCCTCCTCTCGGAGACGGGAAGCGTCCTGCTCGAGAATGCCACCATGCTCGCATGGCCGAAGCGCCTGTTCATGACCTCCCGGCCCATCAGGGCGAACGCCCCAATCGACAGCCCGAAGAGCAGGGCCGCAAGCATCATGAAGAGGTACACGTCGCTTAAAGTCATCAGCGGCATGAACATGGGGATGAAGAGGGAGAAGCCGAAGGTGAAGAGTGCCACCACGACCGGGAAGAGGCCGAACATCCATCCGCCGAAGATGCTTGCATGCTTCCTCCACTCTTCCTTTGCCATCGACACGAGAAGCTCTAACATTTACTCCTTCACCAGCGAAAGGAACAGGTCGCCAAGGTGCCTCCTCTTCTTCTTGAGGTCTTTTACCGGCCCATCGTAAACGATTTTTCCCTTGTCTATTATGGCAATCCGCGTGCATATCTCTTCTGCAATCTCGAGCACGTGAGTCGAGAGGAACACCGTCCCGCCTCCGCGGGTGAACTTGACAAGGTAGTCCTTTATCCGTTTCTGCATGACAGGGTCGAGGTTTACGAGCGGCTCGTCTATGAACGCAATCCTCGGCTCGTGCAGGAAGGCCTGCGCTATCATGAGCTTCTGCCTCGTCCCCCTGGAGAGGTTCTTACAGAGCATGTCCTTCTCCTCCGAAAAAGACAGGTACTTGAACCACCAGTCGCGCTTCTTCTGCGCGCCCTTGATGCCGCGTATGCGCGCGACGAAATCGAGGTACTCGGAAGCGGAAAGGAAGCTTGGAGGGCTCTCCTGCTCTGGGATTATCCCCGCTATCCCCCTCACAAGAATGGAGTCCCTGACGGCGTCTATTCCGCAGACCTCTATCTGCCCGGAGTCGGGCCTCAGCTGCCCGGTGATGGCGCGTATCATCGTGGTCTTGCCTGCGCCGTTTGGCCCGAGAAGGCCGAACAGCTCGCCCCGGTTCACGGCAAGGTCGACACCGTCGAGCGCCATCTTCCCCGAGAACGACTTCCTAAGACCTGAAATCTTTACCGCAACTTCCTTCATGATAGATACTTGCCCTTCCCGGGATTAAAAGAAGCAGTGTGGCGCGGATTTTCCGCCAGCGCTTTTGAGCGTTTACGTGCTCAAAAGGGCTGAATGCGGGGAGCAGGATTCGAACCTGCGAAGGCACTAAGCCACTGGGTCCTAAGCCCAGCCCCGTTGACCGCTTGGGAACCCCCGCTTCAAGAAATATTTGGGCGCACTGGTTTTAAAACGTCAGAGGTTTTCTTCCGATGGCGCATCCTGCGGACCTGCGGCTTCCTCTACGTCCTTGCCTGCGGATTCATCCACGCCGCTTTCTTCATTCTCATCTTCTTGCGCATCACTTTCGCCGTCCCCGGCTGCGCCGTCTCCTGTTACCTTTTCCTTACCGTCTTTTCTGACTTCTTCGCTTTCCTTCGCGCCCTCGGATGCGGCTTCCTCTGCATTTTCGGCTTCTTCGCCGTTGCCCTCGACGAGCTCCATGTCCTCGAGGGTGTCGTTCTCCCTAAGCTTCATGACGCGCACGCCCTGCGTCGCGCGCCCTATGAGCGATATGGAATCGGCCTGCACCATTATCGCGGTCCCCTGGGAGCTTATGAGCATGATGTTCTCCCCGCCGGAGACCTTCTTGACGGCCATGACCTTCCCGGTCTTACCAGTGACCTTCATGTTCGTGAGGCCCTTGCCGCCCCTCCTCTGCACCTTGAAGAAGCTTGCGTCAGTCCTCTTGCCGTAGCCCTTCACCGAGACCGTGAGTATCTTTTCTGCCTCGCTCTCGCCCAGCACCTCCATGCCGATGACCCCGTCTGCCTTGCGAAGCCTTATGCCCATGACGCCGGAGGCGGAGCGTCCCGTGCCCCTCACGTCCTTCTCGGAGAACCTTATCGCGTAGCCGTTCCTTGTCGCGAGGAATATGTTCCTTTCGCCGCTTGTAACCTTGACGTCGATGAGCTCGTCGCCTTCCTTCAGGGTCACGGCTATTATGCCGCCCTTCCTCGGCCTGCTGTAGGCCTCCATCCCGGTCTTCTTGACCGTGCCCTTGCCCGTCGCGAACATGAGGTACCTTCCGGTCTCGAAGCCCTTCAGTGGCACCGTGGTCGACACCTTCTCCCCCTGCTCGAGCTGCAGGTAGTTCACAATGGCCTTGCCCATGGAGTAGCGGCTGCCGGAGGGAAGCTGGAACGTCCTCAGCCAGTGCACCCTTCCCCTGTTCGTGAAGAAAAGCAGGTTGTCGTGGCTGTTTGCGAGGATGAGGCTTTTCACGAAGCCGTCCTCCCCTATCCCGGCGGCGGTTATCCCGACGCCTCCCCTCTTCTGGGTCCTGTACTCGCCGACGGGGACCTTCTTGACGTAGCCCTTGTTAGTAAGCGTGACGACGAAGTCTTCCCTTGGTATCAGGTCCTCGTCGCAGACGTCTGTGACCTCGTCGGAGATGCGCGTCTTCCGTTCGTCGCCGTACTTTTCCCTTATCTCGACGGTCTCGGCCCTTATGACGGCAAGGACCTCCTTTTCCGAAGACAAAATCTTTTCGTAGCCTTCTATCTCCTTCATGAGCCTTGCATGCTCGTCGTCTATCTTCTCCCGCTCCAGGCCCGTGAGCGTCTGCAGGCGCATCTGCAGGATGGCCTCTGCCTGCTTCTCGGAGAGTCCGAACTTGCTCATCAGGCCGGCCTTTGCCGCCGCAGGGTCCCTGCTCCTCTTTATGAGCTCGACGACCGCGTCGATGTTGTCCAGAGCAATTTTGAGGCCCAGGAGTATGTGCACCCTGTCCTGAGCCTTGGCGAGCAGGAACTTCGTCCTCCTGACGACTATGTCCTTCCTGTGCAAGATGAATGCGCAAAGCATGTCCTTGAGCGGCAGTATCCTTGGCAGGTTGTCGACGAGTGCCAGATTTATTATCCCAAACGTCGTCTGAAGCTGCGTGTGCTGGTACAACTTGTTGATGACTATTTCAGGGCTTGCGTCCCTGGAAAGCTCTATTACAACCCTTATGCCGTCCTTGCCGGACTCGTCCCTGATGTCCCTGATGCCCTCAATCCTCTTGTCCTTTACGAGGTTTGCCATGCTCTCGATGAGGTTGGACTTGTTGACCATGTAGGGTATCTCGGTTATGACGAGCCTGTCCTCCTCCTCGGCCTCTATCATGCCCCTGACCCGAAGAGAGCCCCTGCCGGTCTTGTAGGCCTCAAGGATGCCGCTCCTGCCGCATATCATGCCGCCGGTGGGAAAGTCCGGGCCCTTGACGACGGTTACCAAGTCTTCAAGGCCCGCGTCCGGCCTGTCTATGAGCATCACTATCGCGTCGCAGATCTCGGATATGTTGTGCGGTGGGATGTTGGTCGACATGCCTACCGCTATGCCGCTGCTTCCGTTTATGAGGAGGTTTGGTATCCTGTTCGGAAGTATGATGGGTTCATTCATGCTGCCGTCGAAGTTTGGGATGAATCCGACAGTGTCCATCTCTATGTCGCGCAGCATCTCATCGGCTATCTTTGCGAAACGCGCTTCTGTATACCTCATTGCCGCCGCCGAGTCGCCGTCTATCGAATTGTGGACGAATACTCCCGAAGCGAGTGCAAAATTGTGGGAGCCTTCTATGGTCAGGTCGTAGACGTCCTCGCGTTCGTTCAGGAATTCTATCCTTGCAATCTTGTGGTTCAGCTTTCCCCGTCCGCTCAGTGTCTGAGCGAGCCTTTCTTCGTCATTGTTGAAATCCACATGATGTCTTACCCTGCCGGCCGATTTCCCGTAGACGCCGTTCCTGAGGTTCCATTCGTCCGCAAGGACGTGGCACGGCACCCACTCGCCAGTCTTCGGCTGGTATACCATCTCATAACCGAGAAGTTCCGGCTTCAGGGCGTCCTTTTCACTTGAAAGCCTCATGTAGACCGGCATCATCGAGTCCCCTGACTTGAGCAGCCTTGCCTCGGTGTAAATCCCATCCCTGAGCATGAACCTGTGGTCCAGCGTGCACCTGACCTCTTCGCCGTTGTCAAAGACGACCTTCATGACAGCCTGGCTCTTCTTCGTCATCCTCGGGTTCTTTATCTGCGCTATCTCCACGACTCCTGCCGGATTAACCGTGAACGTGTAGTTCTTTTTGCCGGCCTTGTCTTCCTTTATGAGTTCCTCAAAGCTCAGGCATCTTCCGTCAGCGAGCCTTACCTTCGTATCCTTCGTGAAACATCCGAAGTTGCCCTGCCCGTCGACCAGCATGTAGCGCAGGGAGAACCACTGGGCCATGCGGACAAGCGTATCGTAGACGGCAAGGTCGCCGTGCGGATGGTACTTACCCAGCACGTCACCGACTATCCTTGCGCACTTCCTGTACTGCTTGTTGTGCTGCAGGCCCAGCTCGTGCATCGCGAAGAGCACCCTTCGGTGGACGGGCTTCAGGCCGTCCCTTACGTCGGGAAGGGCTCTACCTACTATCACGGACATGGCGTAGTCCATGTAGTCCTCGCGCATCTCGTCTTCTATGGGCCTCTTCCATATCCTCTCCCCGGGATGATGCGTCGGATTGTGCGCGTTTTCTTCAGTCATGATTACCTCAAAGCTTTACTCAAACCTCACACGTCCAGGTTCTTCACCGTTCCGGAGTGCTCCACTATGAATATCTTCCTGGGTTCGACTTCCGTTCCCATGAGCGTGGAGAAGATGCTGTCCGCAAGCATCGCATCCTGGATTGTTATCTGCTTCAGCCTCCTCCTCGCAGGGTCAAGCGTCGTCTCCCAGAGCTGCTCGGGGTTCATCTCGCCCAGGCCCTTGAAGCGCTGTATCAGGGCGCCCTTGGCGGCGTCCCCAAGCGATGCTACGAACTCGTCCTTCTCCTTGTCGTTGAAGACGTAAGTGACCTCGCCCTTCTGCTTTATCCTGTAGAGCGGGGCGTTCGCAACGTAAATCTTGCCTGCGTCTATCATGGGCCTCATGTAGCGGTAGAAGAACGTGAGCACGAGCGTCACGATGTGGTTGCCGTCCACGTCGCTGTCGGCCATTATGACGACTTTTCCGTAGCGGCTCTTGGCCGGGTCGCACTCGTCGTGTATGCCCGTCCCTATCGCGGTCATCATGGACGCTATCTCGTTGTTCTCGTATATCTTGTCCAGCCTCGCCTTCTCGGTGTTGAGAATCTTGCCCCTCAGCGGGAGGATGGCCTGGAAGCGCCTGTCCCTGCCTTGTTTTGAGCTGCCGCCGGCCGAATCGCCTTCGACGATGAAGATCTCGGTCTTGTCCGCATCCCTGGACTGGCAGTCGGCGAGCTTGCCCGGAAGGGAGCCGCTGCCGAACGCGCTCTTCCTCCTCACGAGCTCCTTTGCCTTCCTTGCGGCCTCCCTGGCCTTCGCCGCCTCGAGGGTCTTCATCATCACCACGCCCCTCACGGCAGGGTTCTCCTCGAGGAAGGAAGTGAGCTTCTCGTAGACTATCTTCGCGACTATGCCCCTGATGTCCGCATTGCCGAGCTTGGTCTTCGTCTGGCCCTCGAACTGGGGGTCCTGCAGCCGGAGCGATATGACGGCCGTGAGGCCCTCCCTCACATCCTCTCCCTTGAGCTGCAGCGTCTCCTTCTCGTTAAGGTACTTGTTGAGCGCCCTCGTGACCGCTACCCTCCAGCCCTCCTCGTGCGTGCCGCCCTCTATCGTGTGGATGCCGTTCACAAAGGAATAGACGGTGCCCAGGTAGCCGTCGGTGTACTGCATGGCCACCTCGAGCTCGTACGTTTCCTCCTTCTCGCAGAAGTATATGGGCTCCGGGTGTATGGGGGTCTTGGTCTTGTTGAGGTCTTTTACGTAGGACTTTATGCCCCCTTCGTGGATGAACGAGACCTTCTTTGCCGTCCTTTCGTCAGAAAAATCTATCTTGAGGCCGGAGTTGAGGAACGAGAGTTCCTCGAGCCTCTTTGCCAGCAGGTCGTAGTCGAACTCGAGTTCCGAGAATATCTGCGGGTCGGGCTTGAACGTGACGCAGGTCCCGGTCGTGTCCGCCTCGCCTTCCGTGACCATGTCGTGAAGGGCTATGCCCCGGGCATATACCTGGGAGTATGATTTCCCATCGCGCTTCACGCGGACCTCCATGCGCTCGGAGAGCGCGTTTGTGACCGAGACGCCGACGCCGTGCAGGCCGCCTGCCATCCTGTAGCTCTTGGCGTCGAACTTGCCGCCGGAGTGAAGCGAAGTGAGCACTATCTCGAGTGCAGGCCTTCCGACGTCCGGGTGGATGCCGACTGGTATGCCTCTCCCATCGTCTTCCACCGTCACCGAGTTGTCGGGATGTATCGTGACCGAGATGTTCCCGCAGAAACCCGCAAGGTGCTCGTCGACGGAATTGTCGACTATCTCCTCGAGTATGTGGTGCAGTCCCCTCTTCCCTGTGTCGCCTATGTACATGGCGGGCCTCTTGCGCACCCCTTCGAGTCCCTTGAGTATCCTTATGGAGCTTGCGTCGTAGTGTGACGGCTCCTTTTTCGCGCTAGAAACGGCTTCTGGGACCATGAAATCTCCATCAAGTTAAACAGTTTAACTGTTACTGTTAAACTGTTAATATATATTGGGAATAAACCTTATAAAC
>JAZDJY010000130.1:0-4054 GCA_043803615.1 Candidatus Aenigmatarchaeota archaeon
AAGATACTGCCGACGGCCAGCAACTACGGCTACAGCCACACGATGATAATCGGGCTTGCGCTGGGGATGTTCGCCATGGCCGTGAGCATAATAATGATGCTATAGGCTGCAGGCCCATCCGTTCTTAAAATAGCCAGAAATGCACGAGCACAGCAGTCCGAGCACTCGGCATTCTTAATCCGCCTATTTTTTCCTGAGTTCCAGCCTCTTCTTTCCCTCGGGCTGTGTGAGGAAGTTGTCGCTTGAAACGACGCTCTTTCCAAGCCTTCCTTCGATGTCCTTTCTCGTCGCTCCCGCGACGTCCCCGCCGTCCTTTGCGTCGCTCCGAAGCTTCGGAAACTCCCTTGAGTCCCGCTCCCTCGTGAACCGGGTGGTGGTCGCCTCCCCAAGCATGGTGAGTATGAGCTCGATGTCGTCCATGTGGTCCCGCAGGTTTTCCTTCCTCAGTCCCTTGAATTCCCTGTATTCGGAAGGCGTCATGCCGAAAGCCGCCTTTGAGATTTCCGCGGTAAGGATTGCGTAGCCCTTTTCCTCTCTTACACCCCTCCTGTTCCACTCGTCCGTGAGCTCGTCGCGCACGGCCATTCCCCTTACCCTCTTCTCAATCCATTCGTTTGAGTAGCCCTTCTGCCGGTAAAGCTCCTTCATGCGTTTCTGGGCGAGTTCCGGGTCCTGGATTTCCCGCACCCTGTCATAACCGACCTGCGCGAGCCACATCTTGAATGGCTCGGCTTTCCGTGATGGTATGGACTGGATGATTCTGAACATCGACTCGGTATCGGCGCAGTCAGTGTCGTATTCCTTGCCATCGGCCGACGGCAATTTCAGTTGTATCCAAATTGGGGACAACTCAAGTTTGCTAAATTCCCTGTCTTTTACCTTTCCCCAGTACTGCCTTGGTGTAGGGCTGTCTGTCAATACTGCAACTACATCAACGACAGAGAAGTACCACTTGTAGTTATGCCATTTCCTCCTGATACTCTTTCCCTGGAAAACAGCTATCGCGTTGCCCGCTTCGATTTCCCCGTTCATATGTAGTGTATCTCCGGACCATTTATAAGCCGGACGGAAGGGGACCGTTCCGGCATTCCGCTAGCCGGATTTGGCCTTCTTTCCCGCTGCAGGACTCTTCCTAAGAATCATCACGGCCGTCGCCGCAGTGAAGACTGACATCCCAAGCGAGGTCACCATCTCGACTGTTGCGTTGAAGCCCCATGGCCTAGGGACGGCGTAGAGGGGAAGCGCGGTCAGTGAGATTATCCCAAGCGCGAGGAAGAACCATCCCATCTTTCCTCCTTTCCTTTCAGTGAATCCCATCGTGAGCAGCGACGCAGTCGAGAGCAGGAAGAAGGCGACCGATGCTGCCGTGTGCGGGGTATCCGTCTGGACCGGGAACACTCCGACGAAGATGAGGGAGATGGTGGCAAGCATGAAGAGCCGCAGCCCCCACGTGCTTTCGTAGAACTTCTCCTTCAGCAGGCAAAATGCGAATGTGGTTCCCATCAGCCCGCCTGCGATGAGCCCTGCGTTGAACACGAGCGCCGGGAAGCCTTCCTCTCCAAGGTTGCTGAGGAAGCTTCCCGTCCAGGTGAACCACGGGGACATGGATATCGAGGCGAGGATTGCGGCAAGCGGAACGGCTGCCGAAAGTATGCCCAGCGCTGCGAGGACGTTTCTTTTCAAGAGTGTCACTTCCCGAAGTCGCCTATCGTCCTCTGCATGACCTTGTCGCCGTTCTTTGAGAAGCCCGAGACCCGAAGGCCCACCCTGCGCAGCTTCTTCTTTGGGTTGCCCTCAACGAACCTGTCGGCAAGCTTTTTTGCCTCCCGCAGCGCCACCCTGACGTCCCCGGTCTGCCTGACGGTCTCCGAGAGCGTGTGCAGGCCAAGCCTCGTGTCTATCGCAATGAGCGTCACGGTCCGAAAGGAAACGCCCGCCTTCCTCATCCTTTCCCCAAGCTCACCGGAAAGCTCGATGAGCTTTGCCTTCACCTCTTCGGGGTCCTTCGTGTCCTCCTTTAGCGTCCCCATCTTCGAGAGCTGCTTCTTCTCCTGGTGCTCGACCGGAGAATCGTCCATCCCGCGCGCCCTGTCCCGGAACATCACCGCCCTCTTGCCGCCCATGATGGCCGCAAGCTCGGCCGGGTCTGCCCTCGCAAGGTCTCCTGCCGTCTTTATGCCGACGCCCTCGAGCGCATGGGCGGTCTTGGGCCCTATGCCGTGGAGCTTCCCCGGGGGAAGGCCCGAGAGGAACTGCTCCTCCTCGCCATTTCTTACGACCGTCAGGCCGTCGGGCTTGACCTTCTTACTCGCCATCTTTGCGACGAACTTGTTCGCCCCGACGCCGACGCTGCACGTTATGCCTTCCTGGGTCCTCACCTTCTCCTTTATCTTCCTCGCAATCCTTTCGGCCTTCGAAAAGTCCCCGCCCGCCTTCTCTGTGACGTCGATGTAGGCCTCGTCGATGCTTGCCTGCTGGAACCTGTCGGCAAAGCCCTCGAGTATCTCCATGACCCTCCCGGAGACCTCCATGTAGTACTCCATGTCGCTTGGGAGGAACACCGCGTCCTTTCCCTTGGCAAGCCTCTTTGCCACCTTTATCGGGATGCCCGCCTTTATCCCAAGCTCCCTTGCCTTGTAGTTTGCCGTGCTCACGGCCCCGCTGTCCTCGTCCCTTCCCGAGTAGACGCATATCACGACGGGCTTGCCCCTTATCGCGGGGTTTCGCAGCTCCTCTGCCGAGGCGTAGAAGGAGTCCAGGTCGGCGTGCAGGATGATTCTTTGCATAATGATGATATGGCCGATTGCCTTTTTATGGACTTAGGGGAAACCATCGTCATGAAGGGAAGGCGCTATCTGGTCCTGCTCGGGTTCATACTCGCCTGCAACGCGGCAGGCTCGATAGGCTCCATCGCCACTTACCCGAATATACCGGGATGGTACGCGTCACTAGAGAAGCCATTCTTCAGTCCGCCCAACTGGCTTTTTGCTCCAGTCTGGACCACGCTCTTCACCCTCATGGGCATTTCACTCTTCCTCGTCTGGAGGAGCACGGGCTTTCAGGGGAAGGGAGGAGCGCAGGCGCTCTACGTATTCATCGCGCAGATGGCACTGAACGTCCTGTGGTCGTTCCTGTTCTTCGGCCTGCGGTCGCCGCTCTACGGGCTTCTCGGGATAATACCGCTATGGCTTGCGATACTTTACACGATTATGAAGTTTCGCAGGATTGACAGGCGCGCCGGCTTCCTGCTCGTGCCATATCTCGCCTGGGTGACGATTGCAACGCTGCTGAACATCTCTATCTTCCTTCTGAATCCTTGACGTTTTGGCCAAGGGAAAGCCGTAGCTTCGGAAGATGAAAAAGCTGGAGGCTCACGCCTCCACAACGATGGTCTTTGCCGCCATGTCGCCAAGCCTTTGCTTGTTCTCGCTTGCCGCGATGAGGATCAAGCCCAGGATGTAGAACACAGGGAGGAAGTCTATTATCCTCAGTATGTTCCTGACGAGCGCGTCGGCGTACTCGATCTGCCTGCCGCTCTTCACCATGACGACCTTTATGTTGACGAGCTTCTTGCCGATGGTCTGGCCGGTCGTCCCCTCGAAGTAGACGAAGTATGCGAGGGATATGAGAATGGATATCAGCGACGCTGCCATCATGGATGATGCGATTGCAGCGGCCTGGAGCGGGTCGCTTGCCATGGACATGAACGCGAGCGGGGCGCCAAAGATGGCCATTATTACGAAGCCCACGACCGCGAGTATCACAAGGTCGGCGACGGCAGCGATTATCCTCTTGACGAGGTCTGCCTGTTTTGCCATAGAAAACCTCCTGTTTAATGTTTGCCATCTTTTCCTAATAAAGAGTCAACACTTTTAAAGAATTCCCCGGATGTATTCTTATCCGGCGGTTGCCAATGGTCCACAAAGATTTCCCAAAGGTCACGGTCGCGATGATGGCTTCCTGCTTTGCCGTGTTCCTGCTGCAGATAGTCTTCCAGGACCTGACGGCGGAAATATCCCTCACCCCGATATACGCGTTTGCCGGAAGCTACTGG
>JAZDJY010000131.1:0-7194 GCA_043803615.1 Candidatus Aenigmatarchaeota archaeon
CCCCAGTACCTCTGCCTTGAGATGCCCCAGTCGCGCAGCTTGTAGTTGACAACCCTCTTCCCGAATCCTTTCTTTTCGAGCCACTCGGCCATCCTGGGCAGCGCTTCCATGTTCTTCATCCCGCTGAACTGCCCTGAGCCGAACAGGATGCCGTCGTCGGTGAATGCGTCATCGTAACCCTCCGGGCTCGTCTCCTTCCCGTCGCTGCTTATGACAAACTTGAGCGGTATCTTGTACTTCCTTGCAAACCTAAAATCCCTCTTGTCGTGGGCGTCGCACATGACGATGCCGCTGCCGTACATCACGGCAAAGTTTGCGGCGTAGATGGGCACCTTCTCCACATTGACGGGATTGATTGCATACCTTCCCGTGAACACGCCTTCCTTTTCCTTCTCCTCGTTGGTCCTGTCCAGGATGCTTTGCTTCCTAACGCGCGAGACGAAGTCTTTTACTTTCTTTTCGTGCCCGGTGCCTTTCGCAAGCTCGGAAAGCATCGGATGCTCGGGGGCGATTGCAAGGAACGTGACGCTGAACACGGTGTCGCAGCGCGTGGTGAACGTGGGAAGTATCTTGTCCGTCTCGTCGAGCCTGAAGTGTATGTCCACACCGTGGCTTTTGCCAATCCAGTTCTCCTGCATCGTGCGTATCCTCTCAGGCCAGCCTCCGAGTTTGTCAAGGTCCTTTAGGAGTTCGTCTGCGTACTTCGTTATCCTGAAGAACCACTGCTCTATCGCCTTCTCCTCGACTTCGCTACTGCAGCGCCAGCACCTGCCGTCTTCCACCTGCTCGTTTGCAAGCACGGTTGCGCACTTGGGGCACCAGTTGACCGGCGCCTCCTTCTTGTACGCAAGGCCCTTCTTAAGCATCTTCAGGAAGAGCCACTGGTTCCACCTATAGTATGAGGGCTCGCATGTCGCAATCTCCCTTCCCCAGTCGTAGGAGAGGCCAAGCGACTTCTGGTTCTTCTTTATCCCCTCTATTGCCTTCTGCGTGTACTCCCTGGGATGTGTCTTGCTCTTTATCGCGGCGTTCTCGGCAGGCAGGCCGAATGCGTCGTAGCCCATCGGGTAGAGGACGTTATAGCCCTTCATGCGCTTGTAGCGCGCGACGCAGTCGCCAATCGAGTAGTTCCTTATGTGCCCCATGTGAAGGCCTGCTGCGCTCGGGTAGGGGAACATCTCAAGCACGTAGCATTTCTTCTTTTTGCTGTCTTCCTTGACCCTGAAGATGCCGGCCTTCTCCCAGCGGTCCTGCCACTTCCGTTCCATCCTCGAAAAGTCCGTGCCTTTTTTTGTGGCCATAATACATCTTCGCTTCCTGTTTTTTATTGTTTGCATGGCCCGGCCGCGCAAATGCGGGTGGAGGTGCAGTCTGAAGTCACTGACAAGCCTAATATAAAATCGCGCGGACAATAATCAACAGGAAGCCCCCGTAGCCTAGGTTGGATAAGGCGCCAGCCTTCTAGTTTCGCGCTAGAAGATTCGAGGCGGCGACGCATGCGCGCGCTGTCCGTGAGAGAAGATAGCTGGAGATCGAGGGTTCAAATCCCTCCGGGGGCGTGATGCGTATGGTGCTTGGACTTGTAAGGGCTGGAAGGAAGATGGCGGATATAAGGAACGCCATCGAGGAGGAAAACCTCCTTGCCCGCTACGTCGAGAGGCGAAGGGAAGAGCGCAAGGCCCATCCCCTAGAGGAGGAGATAGGGGCGCTCGCGGAATACATCGAATGGCTGCGCTATTCCAGGGAAGGCTCGCTCATCTCAAGCGCACCCGTCGAGAAGAGGGCGATGCCAACGGAAGCGCCCGTTTTCAGGGGCAAGACCACCCTTCCCGTAGCGTCCGTGGGGGACATGCTCCGCGCCCCGGACAGGTGGGCGGAAAGCCACGTGATAGTGGAGGGCGGAAGGATGGAGCCCGTCTCCGTGAACAAGAGAGGCGAGCACTGGCACGTCTTAAGCGACGGCACAGGAAGGATAACAGCCGTAAGCGATGGAGCGCTTGAGCACAGAGAGGGAACGCTTTTTGGCGTCGCGAGGAGGACGGATGCGGGGAAGCAGCTTTTCATAGAGGTTAAGAACTTCTACCCGCTTCAGCAGCGCATTGAACCTCAGGAAAAACGCATTTAAGCAGCGCTCCAAAAGCTATATTATGTATGCAAAGAGCGCGGCTTTTATCGTGGCGCTTCTTTCAATGTCGCTTCTCCTTTCCGCAGCAGTCGGCCAAGTGACAAACCCCACGGGAGGCGGCAGCGACTCATCTTTACCTAACGTGATGTGCTCAAACGAATGTGACTATTCCGGCAGGGTTTCATGCGACGGAAGCTACGTTAAGGCATGCGGGAATTACGATTCAGATTCATGCCTGGAATGGAACCTGTCTGGCTACTGCGTCTACGGATGCATCGAAGGCGCATGCAAAAGGGCACCCGATGATTCTGGCGGGACGGGCGGCGCAGGAGGCGGCTCCGGCTGGAATGTGACGGACGAGCCCGGCAACGGGACAGTCAAGACCGCCCTCAACTTCACCTGCGGCATGCCAAAGGACGAGACTCTCTTCGAACTCTCGAAGCTTCGCATGTGGTATCTTACGAAGGCCGGGGCGCTCTGGCAGTACATGGAGACCCTTCGCGGCGGGGCTTCAGGCTTAGAAGTAAGCGGCTCCGACGCCAAGGCCTACGTCGAGCTTGAGCAGACAAGGCTGCGCTATCTTGCGAGGGCAGCGGAGATAGGGTCCCTCATGGAGCGCATAGGAGCCATGGAATGTGAGGCCCCGCAGCCTCCAAGTGACGTTCAGAATAACGGGTCGTCAGGCTACACGCCTCCTGGCGAATCCCCTCCGGCGGGTAACGACTCTTCCAACCCGCCGGCGCCCAATGCGACCGGTGGCGGCATGGGGGCGGTGATGGACATGTATTCAAACGACCTAGGCCATTACGACTCGCTCAACATAAGCGACAGGGACAGGTACGAGGTGAAGAAGAACGAATGGCTGCGCTACAACGACACGGCAAGCTTCAGGGAGGCCATGAACGAAAGCTACATGAGCGTGTCGGCGGCCCCGACCCTGGCAGCGAACGAGGCCGCAGTCTTCATCCCCGAGGTCTCGGCAGACGACGTCCTGAGGATTGACGTTCAGAAGGAGGCCGGGGTCCCCGTGAGGAGCATGGACATTTCAATGAGAAAGAGCGCCAGGGCATCCGAGGTGATGGTGAGAAGGCTCGGCTCGAGGCCGCAGACCGCTGCGTCCGCACCTGCGGCAAGGGACACGTATGCTTACGTCGAGATAGAGAAGGGGATGGATGACGACGCCATAGAGGACGTCGCCATAGGCTTTGAGGTGGAGAAGGAGTGGCTTTCGGAAAAGAAAATCAGCCGGACCGGAGTCGTCCTCTACAGGTACGCCGGCGGAAACTGGACCGAGCTTCCGACCAGGTGGCTCGGCGAGGACGAGGTAAACGTCTATTACGAATCCTTCTCGCCCGGGCTCTCCTTTTTCGTGATAGGCATAACGGCAGCAGCGGCATCCCCTATACAGATTGAGCTGCCTTCGGATACAGTCGGCGGGGAAGGCGCAGGAAACGGAGGCGACATAGCAACGATAAAGCTCGACTGGCTCTTCATTGTGATAGTCGTCCTCTTGATAGCGGCCCTCAAGTTCACGCCGCTTTCGAAGAAGATATCGGGAGCCCTGATGCGCGAGAAGCCAAAGGACCTGGAAAAGAGGCTCCTTGAGCTCAAGGCCGAAAGGGAGGAGGCGCTCAACAGGTACTACAAACGGCAGATAACAGAACAGCAGATGACGTCGATAGTGAACGACAAGAAGAAGCAGGAGTTCGACATAGAGATGAAGCTCAAGAGGGCGGCAGAAAAGAAGGCCGGGAAGGCCCAGCAGGCAAAGCCGTCCCCGCAGGCGAACGCGCCAGAAGCCCAGGGCACTCAGATCTGAGCAATGAGCCTTGCAATCCTGTCCTTCCCCGCACTTATTATGAATGGCGCAAGCCTGGGCCCCTGGTCCTTCCCTATTATGGCCCTGTACATATGCCTGAAGAAGTCACCGGTCTTTACCCCATGCTTCTCGCAGAGGCTTCTGAAAAGGGACATGAGTTCTTCCTCCTTCCAGTCCTTCTCACGCAGCTTTGCCGAAAGCTCCTTTGCAGCCTTCCTGAAACCAGCCGGATAGTCGCCCTGCGGCTTTGAGGAGATTGTGAACCTGTATTTTTCCGGGGCGCGGCTCTGCGCCCACTGCCTGGCAAGGAGCAGCCTTTGCAGGAGCGCCTCTTTTTCTTCCTTGGATGCTCCGGGTTTTACGTGGCCGGTGCGCTGCAGCATCTCCACGCCCTTCGTTTGCAGGTCCTTTTCTGCCACCGACTGCGCAACCATGGTGCAGAAGTCAAACGGCGCCTGCAGCGGCGCCTTGCCCGGGACCTTTTTCTGGGACATCGCGTAGAGCCTTTTCATGTGCTCCTTCTCCTTTGCGTTTCCGGCATCCTCCGTCCCGAAATACACCCGCTCGTGCAGGTCGTAGTCGTCGTACATGCCCGGCAGGTCCTGCCAGGAGAAGCTCCTGGTCTTCATGAGCTTCTTGTTGTAGAAGAACCGCAGCAGCTCCGGCGTTGCCGTCCGGAGCCAGTCAGCCGGGTACACGACGTTACCCTTGCTTGCCGACATCTTCTCGCTATCTATCATGATGTGCTCGTAGAAAATGGGGACGGGCATCGGATAGCCTAATACCTTCTCCACTATCTCGCCGTTGACCCACCATGCGGAGTTGGGGACCTGGTATTCCTTTCCCGCGCCCTCGCTACAGACCTGCCAGAGCGCCCATTCCGCGGCCCATTCACCCTTCCACACTAGCTTGCCGTTGCCCTTAAGCGGGTCGTTTTCGCCCTCGTGGCCGCATCCTATGGCCTTCTCCTTTTCGAAGCTATAATCCTCGCATCTGTAGAGCGCTTTCCCGTTCTCGAAACTTTTCACGGACGTCGTTATTATCTTGCCGCAGCTCTCACACACGGGCTTCCACGGGCTCCACGTTTCCGGAAGGGGCTCGCTCCTGTATTTGTTCTGTATCTCACGGACTAGGTCCATGTTAGTAATTATATCCTTTATGTATCGATTGAATGAACCCTTCTTGTACTCTTCCCTCGTCGAGTGCTTCTTCATCTTCACGCAGACGAACTGGTCGAGCACCTCGAAGTACTTTGCGGTGTGGTACTCGGCGTAGGTCTTGTAGGTCCCTGTCGGGTCGGGCACGTCCGTCACCGGCATCCCTATGTACTGCCTAAACTTTGCCGGCACGCCCCTGGGGACGCTGCGGAGAGGATCCATGTCCTCGGCGACCCATATGAACTCGGCCTTGTGCCCGGCATCCATCAAGGCGCGCACGACGCTCTCGCCTCTTATCGTGTCGCTGAGCCTTCCTATGTGCAGCACCCCGGAAATCGAAGCAGAGGTCTTCACCGTGAACTTCTCAAAAGAAGGCATCTTCCTGTCAATATAATGGAACTTCTTCCTTTCCGCTATCTCGGATGCAAGCTGGTCGGCCCAGAATAAGGAGTCTTTTGCCCCATCCGCCCCGGCCTTTTCGGACGCCATAACATAATATTGCGGCGTTTTAAATAAGGGTTTTAGCCTAAGGTTTTTGCCTGTCGCAGGCCCATTCATCAATAGTCTTTTCGCAGCTGCGGCACCTGTGTCTGCGCCTGTCCGGCCTGCCCGCCCTGGAAATCACGTCCATGCCAGAACACGTCTCTTAAGCTCGTCTGTATTATCCTTCCCATATCCACACCCCCATTCCTCTTTACCTGCGTTTGACAATCCCGCCCGCCGCATGGCGGGCTGATAATGCGTTTCTCTGGAACGGCTATAAAGAAGACGGAAGGGTGGCATTCCGCTATGCCGGTAGGCTTCTTGGAATGGGTGCAAGGAGTAATGGAAAGGCCCTATGCCGGGGAAAACTTCCTCCACCGTCCGGTGCCGCTCGCCTTTATCATCGAGCCTTTGACGAGCTTCTCTGCGTAGCCGCGAAAAGTCCGATCGACTATCTTTTCCAGTCCCCTCTCCTCGGAAAGCTGCAGCACCTTCCTGAAGAGTTCGCCTGAATCCATGCTTTCCTGCCCGCCCACCACCTCGAGTATGAGCTTCTGGTGGGAGTTTAGGCCGCCTAGGCTTTCCTTCCTCCGAAACGTTCCTGCACTGTGAAGGGCGGCCGTGAGGGTTTCGTCGCTTACGCGCTCCTCGCCCTTCCTTTCCGCCTCTTCGGATGCGACCCGCAGCATGTCTATTGCCGCCCTGCAGTCCCCGGCCGCGGCCTGCGCAATCCTTTCCACCTGCGCGCCCTTCATGGCCCCGGGGAAGAGCCCCCATTCCGCCCTGTCCTTCAGTATCCCGGCTATCTCCTGGGTCTTGTAGGCCGGGAATTCTATATTTACCGCCGACAGGAGCCTGCTCCTTATCCGGTTGTCCACCGCGTGCAGCGCCGTCGCGGAGTTGGCAATCATCAGAAAGCATACATTCTTCATCGTCGAAAGGTCGTAGAGGACCAGGTCGTCTTCAATCTTGTCCACCTCGTCGAGTATGACCACGCACTTCTTCGTCTCCAGTTCCCGCCTTATGGAATCCAGTATCTCGTCGGTCGGGGTGCCCTTCCTGTGTATGAACGGCGAGCCGGTAACGTCCCGCAGCACGTTGTACAGTATCCTGAACCTGCTGGAATTTTCCCAGCAGTTGTTGTAGCTCTGGACGATGTCGGAGCTATAAGATTCGAGCTCACCGGAAACGTACCTTGCCGTGCATGTCTTTCCCGTTCCGGGCGGGCCGTGGACGAACATGTGGCGCGTTCCCTGCCCTTCGAGAAGGGACTTCATGCCGTCCCTTATCGCATAGAGCTGGCCCTCCCTGTACAGTATCCTCGTCGGTATGAACTGCTCGGTGAGCACCCTCACGTCCCTAACTATCGACCTTTCCGGATACATGGACACTTCACTGAATGTTATTTAAGCGGTTGCATTAAATCCTTTCTTGGGATTCCCATGCAGTCAAGGGCCCGCATAGTCATAAGCGGCATGGTCCAGGGCGTGTTCTTCCGTGCATTCGTAAGGGACGCTGCGCTTTCCCTTGGTGTCACCGGATGGGTCAGGAACAGGCCAGACGGGAAGGTCGAGGCCGTGCTCGAGGGCGAGCGTCATAAAGTGATGGAG
>JAZDJY010000132.1:0-11891 GCA_043803615.1 Candidatus Aenigmatarchaeota archaeon
GGCGTAGAAGATGCCTTCCGCGGGCTTGTAGGCGTACTGGTTGAACTCCTGGATGCAGTTCTGGCTCCCGTAGCACAGGAACTGCTGTATCATGGTGAGGATGTCCGCCATGATAGATAATTGGCAGGCGAAAGTTTAATAGTTTTGGACGCCGGATTCGGCCGGGAGGCTTCAGGCTGCCTTCCTGTAGCCTGCCGCGAAGGGATTCGGGGCCCCGCCTATGTTCCTGTCCCCATACCCTCCCTGAGTGCCAATTATGACCTTGGCCACTTCATCCTCATAGAACCCCTGCTTCGCTAACTCCGTTAATGGTACGACTAGACCTATGGCCGTATCGAGAATCGTGTAAGTCAGGTCATTCTTAAGGTAGTATTTGAAAAGTTCTCCTCGTGATGGCCTTTCGTACCTGAAAACCTTTTTCCCATCCTTATCATTAACAAGGCTCCTCTTACCCTTTGCTCCGTAGAGGAAGGGCTCAGAATTTGCATAAAGGGGGATAAAGTCCTTTATGTCTCTGATTCCTTTTGTTTCTATCTCCTCGTTCATAAGTTCAGCTATTACGCCCGCGTTTATGGCTTCCTTATTAAGCATTTTATCGCGCATCTCGTCCGGCGAACGTATCGCTCCCTTGTACTCAAAGCCGTGAAGTTCCTCCTTCCCATCTCCTCCATCAATCGTCAGGATAGCTGTGATGTCGGAATTCGTGAGACCCCACGATGTCGCGTAGAGTGAATAAAAATTCTGTACCACCTTGTTAAGGACTGGGACGTTGTTCTTGAAGGCTTGCCTGAAATTAGCGTGTCTCAAAGCGTTGTTCTTTGAAATGTAACCATGCTTTGCGGAGTCTATATAAGCGCCAACACCCATCCTAAAGTCTGGAATGCTGCTCAGAACATTTTCCTTGATGCCAGCCTTGATACCGCCTCCTAAAAACTTCAGAAAATTGTTATGCGGTCTGTACTCCTCGCTTTTCCCGTGTATCATGTCTTCTTCGGAGTAGAGAGTTTCCATAGCATTAGGTATCAATGCTACCCTTTCTCTGTTGTCGCCTGCCATCTCCAATCAACCCCTTAGTCCCTGACCCCCGCTGGCTTGAACTTGGAGCCGCCGAAACCAAGCTCCAGTGGCGAAAACGAGGTCTCAGAAGCGCCGCCGCCGAAACCTGCCGGGGCGCCCTGCATGACGAGCGATATCAGGGCATCTACGTCTTCCGTGTACTTCTTTTCATTCACGACCTTTATCCTTGATATTTTCATGTAATCTCCTCCTCACACCATCAAGCTGCTACCCTGTAGGCGAAGCCTACGACCGGGTCCTTCCCGACGAGCTTCTCGACTTCCCTGACTGCGTAGCCCTCAGCCGCATTCTCGTTAAGTATGTTGAGTTCGTAGTGGGCCTTCTCGTGCTTGTCGGTCTTCACGGCTTCCACGAAGTGGACCGCGTACTTGCCCGCTTCCCTGAAGTCCTCGTTTGTGTAGCTGACTATGAACCTCTTTGCGCCCTCGACGAGCGTGCTGTCTATGTAAGTTCCAGCGTCCTCCCCGTCAAGGACCGCAGCTCCGGCAACGTAACTGCCGTGCTTCCCGGTGGCCTTCTTGAGCCAGCTCTGGCTTGCAGGAGCAGAAGCTATGTAATCGTTGAGCAGGGTCGTGCTGGTCGTGTAGCCGTCCGCTATCTCAGGTATCCCGTAAGTGAGAGTGGAAGCGTAGACGCCCTTTCTCGGAGCATCGGCTATGGCCTTGAAGGCTTCGATTGCAATCTTGCCTGCCGCTTCCAGGAAGCTCCTTGCATGGACATTCTTAGAAGTATCAACGGTCTCTGTCGCCTCGAAGAGACCCGCCTCGGTTCCCTTTCCGCCGAAGATTTGGTTGGTCATTTCAAACACCTTCTTTTCTCACTGTATAGTAGTTATTTGTTATCTTTATAAAGGTTGCCATTGACTCCTTTATGCTGGTTTTCGCAGAAAAAACGGGTGTTTTCCCCTACTATACAGTATCGCGGGAAGCTTTATAAAGAAATCGCCTTTCCCGTTGACAGAAAGCGGCATCAGGAGCCCTTAATACTAAACGCTTCCAGGTACTCTTTCTCGGTGAAATGCAGCTTTCCGGGGAGTATCAGGACGGCAGGGGGTTCAAATGGCCTTTTGAGCAGCTCCCGTGCCTTCCCGTACCTTATCGAGGCCGCGGGCGTGCCGAGTAGATTTGCGGCGACGAGCATTGTATTTGCGGCGACAAGTGGCCTCTTCTTCTTCTCTCCTATGCCCATGAGGACGCGTATCCCGGAGGCAGAATCCATGCCTACGTCAAGGAGGAGGAGCGTGTGCATGCCAAGTGATTTGTTCTTCCCGGCGGCATCGTAGAAGGAGGCCGGCGCATAGCCTGCCTGCGGGGAAACGACCGTCACGGTCCGCCCGAAGTTGTAAAGCGAAAGGCCCGTCTCGGCGACGGCCGTGAGGATGGAAGACGCGTGCACGACCTCCACCCGGACCTTTCTTTCTCTTGCCTCCATCATGAGCCCTATGTGGGTGGTGGCGCTGAGTGGGTCGCCGGGCATCAGTATTGCGATGTCCCTGTCTGCAGCCCGCTTGACGAGCTTTCCCACATCCTCCTCCATGTCGGCTCGCGAAAGGACTGCTATCTTCTTTCCGATTATGCCCTCTAGCCTTTTCAGACTCCCGGGCCATTTCGCGGTGTAGAGCTCGGCGCAGACCTCGGCGCATTTGCCGCAGGCCTCGATGCCCCTGACGGAGATGTCCTTTTCGCTTCCTATGCCAAGCCCGATGAGGTATATCATTTCATCACTGCCTCCATGCAATCACTTCCCAAACAGTATCTCTACGACGTCGCCGTCCTGAAGGACGTGGTCGGCGCCGAGCTTCTTCCTGTCCACGCCGATGCCGCCTATGAACTTTTCTGCCATGGCCGTGTGCACCTTTGCCGCAAGCTCCTTCATGGTGGTGCCCTTCTTTACCAGGAAGACGTCGGGGAGCACGTTTCCTTTGGTGTCGGAGTACTTGCCCATGTTCGCCACCGGGTAGACCGTGATGCAGCCGAGCATGGAAAACACGAGCCTCTCGAGTGCCTGCTGGACGCCTGTGCTTCCGTACTTCTTCAGCACGTTCTCCCGTATGAACTCCAGCGCCTTCTTCTGCCCGTCGCTCAGGCTTTCCGAAATTATCCTAAAGTCCGCATCGCCTGGCGTGTACTCTATCAGCCTGTGCTCCGCGGCTTCCCTCAGCGCAAGCTCGGATTCGGCAGAGGCTGGTATGATGCCAGCGTGGGCCTTCTTCATGCGCTCGTAGTTCTCGTGCGCGCCCGGCTTGTCTATCTTGTTTGCGCAGACGAGTATGGGCTTGGTCTCCCTGCGCAGGATGGTGGCAAACTCCCTTGTCCCTATGGGCGCTTTAAGCGACGCCCTCTTTATGCTATCCTCAGTCATCCCCAAGCCCGAGAGCTTCTCGGCGAGGAGCCGCTCCATGGGTATCTTCTTCATGCGCGCAAGGCCCTCGAGCTTGTCGGCGCTCCTCTTTATGATGTCAAAGAGCCATTCCTCTATCTCGTTTTCAAGGACTCCTATGCTCTTCTCCGGATCCCACCTGTCATCCTTTGGCCGCTCCTTTCCCTCGGCGTCCGTAAGGCCGGAGCAGTCCAGGACGTGGATGAGGCCGTCAGCCTGGCGCAGGTCGTCCAGGAACTTGTTCCCAAGGCCCCTGCCTTCGTGTGCGCCGGGCACGAGGCCGGCGACGTCCAGGAGCCTCACCGGTATCCAGCGCTTTCCATTGACACACTTTGAGTTCTGGGGACTGCAGCGGACGCCGAGTTTTTTACAGGGGCAGTCCCTTATCAGGTAGCCGACCGCCTGGTTTGGCTCTATCGTCGTGAAAGGATAGTTTGCTATGTGGACGTTAGCAAGCGTGAGCGCCTTTAGCGTAGTCGACTTGCCGCTGTTAGGAAGTCCCACGAGTCCTACGAGCATATCCTATAATTTCCCCATAGGTTATAAAAATCGGCTGAGAGGGATTAGAACAGTATCCACTTCTTCTTGCGCAGGTGCAAGTAGATGTCCGTCAGGAACTTCAGCATGAAGACCTTCGATATGGATTCCCCGAGGAGAGAAAGCATGAACGCCAGCTTCAGTTCCAGGCCGCCCCCTGAGAAAAGGGCCCCTGAAGAGAGCATGTCAGGCGCCTCCAGGCCAAAATAGGAATACAGCATGATGGTCATCGGCACCGTGAAAATCAGTATGATGAGCATGCCTATGAAGACTGCTGCGAGGCCCGTGATGAGGACGCCCGCGGGCTTCTTCAGGAGGAGCCTCGCACTCGACAGGAGCGCCCTGTCGAACCGCAGGCCAGAGATGACTATGCACTGGTTTGCGAAGAGGAACGTGAGCGCGACGATGATGGAAAGCAGGACGCCCGCGTAAGGCGCAAGGGAAACGGAAAGCGAGAGCGCTATGATGACGAAGGACGCGGCGGCAAGCGATGGCAGCCTCCCCAGTGCGACAGGCCAGCTCTTCCTCCCTTCCAGAGGGTGCGCAGCCTGGTGCACTATGGCGCCCGTGACTGCAATGCCTGCAATCCACCCGAGGACCTGGACGAGGAGCATGCCGGCAAAAAGCGGCATTTCGGCTTCCGGGATGCCGTACTGCGCGTACAAAAGCAGGCTGTCAACCCCCATGCCTGCGTTGATGAAGGCTATCTCGGCAAAGAGCAGGATGAGGCCCAGGATGAAGAACGGAAGGAACCTCTTGGGCCGAAAGGAGAAGGAAAGCCCGGCTTTGAGGAAGCTTCCGAGTGGGATGCCGGAAACGTCCCTTCCCGAAGAACCCAGGGATTTGCGCATCCTCGCACCGAAGCCGCCCATGTATTTTCCTTGGGTTCCGCTTCTTATAAATTGCAGGATTGACAAGAATTGGATGGGCCATGTATTGGCTGAAAAATATAAAGCTTGGCGCAGAGGTTTTGGTATGAAAACGGCTGTATGTGAGATGTGCCTGAAGTCGGGCATACTTTGCACATCCTGCACCGAAAAGGTGAGGAGCGGGCAGATATCCGAGGCCGAGGTCAAGGTGGCCGAGGTCCTGCTGCGGCTTTCAGGCGAGAGGAAGCAGCTCAGGGATGTTACCATTAAAAAGGTCATCGAGTCCGGCGGCATGGTGGTCATAGTCTGCGGCATTGGGGACGCGGCAAAGGTCATAGGGGCGAGCGGGCAGAACGCAAAAAGGCTGGAGAAGGAACTTTCAAAGAGGGTCATGGTCGTCGAGGAGGCCGCCGACATGAAGGAGTTCGTGAAAAACATCCTGCGGCCGGTCACAGTGCTATCCATCAGCGCGCTTTACAAGCAGGGCATGGAAATCACAAAGGTCGTCACCGGCGACAGGAGGGGCCAGAAGATTTCTTCTTCCGATTTCTCAATGATAATGAAGGCCGTTTACGGCAAGGACGCCGAGATTGCCGGGTGAGCAGTAACATGCAGAAACGCATAGCAGTGATAGACAGGGAAACGTGCACGCCCCATGCGTGCAGCCATCTCTGCAAGAGGGTGTGCCCCATCAACAGGAAGGATGAGAACTGCATCCTGATAAACAGCAAGGACGACAAGCCAAACATTGAGGAGCCCCTGTGCATAGGATGCGGGATATGCGTCAACAAGTGCCCGGTGAAGGCCATAAGCGTGATAAACCTTCCCGCAGAACTTTCCGAGAGGCCGGTCTACAAATACGGGAGGAACCAGTTCCAGCTCTACAGGCTGCCCGTCCCAAAGGAGGGGATGGTGGTCGGTATAATTGGGCAGAACGGCATAGGAAAATCGACAGCCGTCAAGATTCTTTCCGGAAAGCTCAAGCCGAATCTCGGCATCCTGGAAAGGGACGTTCCCCTTTCGGAGGCACTGGAGCTGTTCAAGGGCTCGGAACTGCAGAGATACCTGACGGAACTTGACAAGGGAAACGTCAGGGTGGCGTACAAGCCGCAGAACGTGGACGAGATACCAGGGATGTGGACGGGCAAGGTCTCCGAGCTTTTCGGAAAGCTTGGAAGCAAGGAGAAGCTTTCCGCAATAAGGAAGAACCTGCACATAGAGGGCATGATGGACAAGGAGATAAAGAACCTCTCCGGTGGGGAGTTGCAGCTCCTCGCGGCAGCCGCGACCATCGCAAAGGACGCCGACCTTTACTTCTTCGACGAGCCGACGTCCTTCCTGGACGTCGAGCAGAGGCTGCGGACGGCAGGGGAGATAAGGAAGCTTTCGGAGAAGGCCATGGTCATGGCAGTAGAGCACGACTTGGCGGTCGCCGACTACCTCGCAGACCAGGTGCACATGATATACGGCAAACCGGGAGTCTTCGGCGTGATATCCAAGCCCTACGGAGTGAGGGTTGGGATAAACACGTACCTCGAAGGCTACATAAGGGAGGAGAACGTGAGGTTCCGGGACGGGGGGATATCGTTCAGCAAGTCGCCCTCCGACAGCATGAAGACCACTCTCTTCTTCTCCTTCCCCAGGTTTACAAAGAAGTTTGCGGCGTTCTCGCTACAGACCGAGGCAGGCAACCTCTACAGGGGTGAGGTGATAGGAATCCTGGGGCCCAACGCGACCGGGAAGACCACGTTCATAAGGATGCTCACCGGGGAGGTCAAACCGGACGAGGGCAAGGCGCCCGGGGAGCTGAGGCTTTCCTATAAGCCCCAGATGATAGAAATCGCAGAAGACGACGCGGGGCTCACGGTGAAGCTGTACCTTTCAAGGGAGATGCAGGACACAACCATGAAGCAGCACATACTGCACATCCTGGACCTAGAGAGGCTCATGGAAAAGAAGCTCTCGGCGCTTTCCGGAGGCGAGCTGCAAAGCGTCATGATAGCAGGGGCTCTGGGCAGGCACTTCGACGTGCTGCTCATGGACGAGCCCACCGCATTCCTGGACGTGGAGCAGAGGCTTCGGGCCGCAAAGATAATAAGGGAGGTCGTGGAGCAGAAGGAGTGCGCGGCATTCGTCGTGGACCACGACCTGCAGATACTGGACTTCATGTCCGATCGGCTGATGGTGTTCGAAGGCGAGCGGAGCGTCCACGGCCACGGGCTTTCGCCCATGAGCCCAAGGGACGGCATGAACATGTTCCTCAAGGGCGTGGGCGTGACCTTCAGGCGCGACCCCCACACTGGCAGGGCGAGGGCAAACAAGCCCGGCTCCCAGAAGGACTCAGAACAGAAGAGCAAGGGGAAGTACTTCTACGCGGACTGATCCTGATTCTCAGTCTCCACGCTGCCATCCTTTCCCACGTTGAAGAAGACGGGGATGCAGTTGCCGGTCTTCACGTCGTCCATGGCCTGCCATGGCCTTCCCTGCAGGATGGTGATGAGCGCGCAGAGGAAGCCCTTGTGGGAGATGACTAGCACCGTCCCTTCTGGATGCTCTGAGAGAAGCTTTTGTAGGAACGCGCCTGCCCTTGCCCTGACAGCTTTTGGCGTCTCGGCTCCTTCGAAGGGGAACGTCACCGCGCTCTTGCCTTTCGGAAGCCCTGCTTCCTCCTTGGTCTTGCCCGTTGCGCTCCCACAATCCCTTTCCCGGAGCTCTGCCGCAAGCTGTAGCGGCGCGCCGCGCAGGTATGATGCCACGACTCTCGCCGTGTCTGCCGCGCGCTTGAGGTCGCTTGAATAGACGGTGTCAATCTTTTCTTCCTTGAGCCGCATGCCAAGCTTCCTTGCCTGCTCGACGCCTTTCCACGTGAGCTTCCCTGGAAGGGTGCTCGTGATGGTATCGGTCGTGTTCTCCTCGGTTTCCCCATGCCTTGCCAGAATGAGCCTCATGGAACCACACGCCAACTTCACTTCATCTTCGCTATCACGGAGAAGAGCTCCTTTGCCGCGGTCTCGGGTCCCTTGGTTTCAAAGCCCGGGATGCCCAGGCGCGTGCGCAGCTGGCCGACGTATGTCCCGGAAGAGAATATCTTCTCGAAGTATTTCTTTGCGAGCTTTTCGTACTCCTTCTCGTACTGAAGGGGTCCGAATGGATTGGCAAAGTACGAGTTGACTATGCCCTTCTCCCGGGTAGTGCCCTTGGCCATCCTTGAGCCTTCCCTGAACACTGCCATGGCCGCGGGAGCTGAATGGAACTCCTCGAGTATCTTCTGCTTCTCGTTTACTTCCTGGTAGTTGTTGGCGTAGAGAAGGAAGTCTACCGGATGGCCTTTTGTAACCTCTTCCTGCGTCGTCACGGGAATTATGACCCTTGAGTTTATCTTGTGGGGGCTGTGGATTATCGCCCTGTCCATGTTGCCGAATGCAAAGCCGGGCTGCAGGTCGTCGAGCCTAACGAATGCCCCGGTCTCGGTGCCGTATGCTACGACCTTTCCTTTCACTATATCGAGCGAGCCCATGTCGTCGAAGACCACCTTCATGCCCCTTATGTACTGGTCGCCGAGCACGCGGAAGGCTTCAAGCGTCTCGGACTTGCCCGCGCCCGTGTCGCCCCATATCACCACGTTTGCGGATTTGCCGTTCCTCATCTCAATCCTTACCATTGCGCCGTGAACCGGGAGCCTGCCCTTCCTTATCGATATGGAGTTGTGCAGCGTGAGCGCCATCTTCTTGAGGTAGCCAAAGTAGCCGTAGGCGTCTTCTCCCGGGACGGCGCCGACCATCACCCCATTCTTCCTGTCATCGTAGAAGACCGTCTTGTTCTTCCCAAACCTCTTGAGTTTTGCCTCAGGCACGCCGTATGCGTAGACTGCGTCCGGCTTCCTCGTCAGGTCAGAGTCTTCTGCAAGCTCGAAGAGATTTGCCAGGGACACGCCAAGGCCCGTGAACCTTGCATGGAAGAATATGTGTATGACCGTGTCGCATACCTTTGCGGGATAGCATATCCAGTCCCTCGGCGGGAAGTCGATTCCTTCGAGGGGATTTTCTGAAACCTTGCTGAAGAATCCATCCCTCTTGTTCATGGGCGGGTCCAGGATGAGCGGCGGCGACATGTAGACCTGCCTTATGAAGGGTATTCCGGAAAGCGCCTTGTAGGCAGGAGGGCATGGCCACTCCCTGTCGCTTGCTATCACCCCTAGCTGGCAGCCTGCCGCCACCTGCCTATAAATCCTCGGGTGGTCTCCCGTGATGTTCTCGCAGACGTCCCTATAGACCTTCCTCGTCATGTGGTTCAGGCGCGCAATGGTGTCGTTGAAAGTCCTGTAGGGCTTCTGGTCGAGCGGCGTCGCAAGCCCGTTCTCGGAGTGGCAGACGAAGAAGCGCTCGTAGCTCCTCCAGAAGTTATAGAGCCTTTCTGCGAAGTCGTGGAGCAGGTACGCGTCCTTCAGGAGAGGCTTCAAGTCCGGCCTTGCCTTCCTTGCGGCCGAAATGTCCATGACGGACAGGAGCCGCAGCGCGTCGTGGATTGCCCTGTCCTGTGTCTTCCTCTCCATGTGCGGCGGGAAAATCTTAAGCAGGCTCGAGTGCTTCTCCCGCAGGCTCTCCATGAACATCGACAGGACCTCCCCGAAAAGCCCGGACTCGACGAGCTCGGATGACGTCTCGGGTATGGTGCCTACACTGTAGATGATGGCCTGCTTGCCATAGAAGGCGAAATTCCTGGCCTCTTTTGCCATCTATAGATTGAAGGAGTCGGCTATAAAAATCGTTTGGAAGTGCCAGCGCGCGCAAGCCTAGTACCGGCCTGCTGCAACTTTTTCTTCTTCTTCCTTGACTTTCTCCTCGACCTCTTCTCTTATGCCGAGCTTGTCGACGATTTCCTTGTAGCGGTTCCTTATCGTCACTTCGGTCACGCCTATCGCGTCTGCGACCTCGCGCTGGGTCTTCTTCTCCCCGCCAAGGACTGCAGCTATGTAGAGTGCTGCTGCCGCGACGCCTATCGGGCCTTTGCCCGACGTCACGTCGAACTTCCCGGCCTCGTCGAGGACGTGCACCGCCCTGACCTGGACCCTTTCGGACAGGCCCAGAAGCGAGCCGAACCTTGGAACGTAATCCTGGGACTTTGCGGGAAGTATCCTCATGTTCAGCTTCCTTGCGACATACCTGTAGGTCTTCCCTATGTCCCTCCTGTTGATGCCGGAGGCCTTCGATATCTCATCGAGCGTCCTCGGGGCGCCCTCTTCACGGCAGACCGTGTAGAGAAGCGCTGCGATTATGGACTCGGTGCTCCTGCCCCTGACAAGGCCTCCCTCGACAGCTTTTTCGTAGAGCTTTGCCACCCTTTCGTGGATGGACTGCGAAAGCCCAAGGAATGAGATGAGCCTCTGCAGCTCTGAAAACGCGAATGACAGGTTCCTGTCCTTGCTCTTGATGAGCCTCTTGTGCCACTTCGTGAGCCTGTAGTACTGGGCCCTCTTCTTTGGTGAAACCTTGAAAAGCTCGCCGCGACCCTTGCCCATCTCGGTCGTGATGCCCTGGTCGTGCTTCGTAGGGGTGAGCGGCGCGCCGGTCCTGACCCTTCTTGACCTCTGGTCCTCGTCGAACGCCCTCCATTCCTGGGTTGCGTCTATCATGGACTCTTCGATGACCGTGCCGCACTTGAGGCAGACAGCCTCGCCTTTCCCGGGGTCGTTACGGATGTTGTTGCTCCCGCACTCCGGGCAGACCTGCTTCACGAACTTCTTTTCCATGTTTTACTCCTCGTTAGTGAGTATACGAATAAAGTAATACTATCTTCAGGATAACTATTTATAAAGATATCGCTCTTCCGCAATATATATCGCAGCATATGGCACGCATGGAAAACGCATGCCTCCATTGGCGCAGGCTCAGAACTACAGCAGGAGTTCTTTCGTGGTGTAGCCCCTTTTTATCAGGTCGCCAATCTGCCCTTCCTCAAGGTAAAATCCCTGCGATTCGAAATATCTTCCGATGCAGGAGACTGGATAGAACAGTATGTCGTTTCCAACAGTCACCGTGTCTTCTATTCCCAGCTCTTCGGCGCTGCTTGCGCACGGTCTCATCTTCTTGAGGGCCGTGTGGCCGCCCTTGCCGCGCACGTTGTTGACGAGGTTTCGCACCTCCCAGGAATAGAGCACGTCCTCATCGAGCCTGTTCTTTGCCTTTAGCTTCATGCGGTCGAGGACACTCGGTCTCATAATCAGGACTACTTGGAAGCAAACTTTTAAAAAACCAAGTCCGGAAAACGTCACTTCGAGGCTTCTTTCACGGCTTCCAGTATCTGCTTCTTCTCGGCATCCTCGAGGACGGTCCTTTCGTTTGCGAAGAGCAGCCTCAGGTCCTCGTCGTCCTGCGGCAGCATCTCGGCTATCGCGACGACGTGCTTGTCCTGCAGCTTCTCTATCTTCGAAAGCTTCTCAAGAAGCGTCTTGACCTTTGCTTCCGGTAGGGAGCAGAACCTGTTGAGGTAGTCGAGCGCGTTCTTCTGCTCGTAGTTGAGCTCGGATGCCTTCTCCCTTTCCTTTAGCGTCTTCCTTGCGTCGTATGACGTCACTATCTTTTCGCTTTTTATTTCCATATCAAAACACCAAACATCAAACTGGCACCAGATGCTCCGGTCTCGTCGTGATGACCTTCTTCTTGTTTCCTATCTCGACTTCGACCGTGTACCCGTCGCCCCTTCTTTCCTTCACCGTGCCCTTGAGCCCCTTGAACCGGAAGTGCGGCATCCCCTTCTGCGAAGAGGGATTGGGCATGATCGTGACCGTCTGCTCCGGCGTGAATACCCGAAGATACGGCGTTATCGTGAACTTTGCACGCAGAGCGCACTTGAACTTCCTTCTCGTGCCCGTCCTAAGACCCCTTGATGCCCTTACCATGTCAATCCCATATCCTCATTACGTCCAGCTCTTTTACGATGGCTGGATTCGAAAGCAGAGCAGAGACGGAAGGCACCGATTTGCCGCCGTCGCCGCGCCCGAGTTCCTTGATATATAACCCGGCTTCTCCT
>JAZDJY010000133.1:0-9270 GCA_043803615.1 Candidatus Aenigmatarchaeota archaeon
AACTACCTGGTTTTTCCGTACTATCTCCCGGACGATGTCTTCGGCTTCCTCCAGCCATTGTTCAACGTCATCGGCTCCCTGATAGCGGTGGTGCCGCCGGTCCTGGTCTTCTACAACAGGTACACGCGCAACAAGGAGGTAGAAAGGCAGTTCACGGTCTTCATAGCCGACTTCACCAGCGCCATAGAATCGGGGATGACCCTTCCCATGGCGCTTCGGTACTGCGACGGGAAGGACTACGGCGTGCTGACTCCCCACATAAAGAGCATAAACTCCCAGGTGGAGTGGGGAGTCCCATTCAAGGAGACGCTACGGCTTTTTTCCGAGAACGTGCAGTCCCTTCCGGTGAAGAGGGCGCTGACCACCATAATAGAGACGTACAAGGTCGGCGGGATGATATCGGACACGCTCAAGGCCGTCGGCCAGAGCCTCATGGAGATAAACAAGATAAAGGCCGAAAGGTCCGTCTCGGTCCAGTCCCAGATACTGACGTCTTACATCATATACTTCATTTTCATATTCATACTCGTGATACTCCAGAGCTTCTTCATACCCGCCCTGACCCCGAAGGGCGACATACCCGGGATGGCCAGCATGAGCGGCGCCCTGCCGGAGATGTTCCCGCCGGACCTGTTTGTAAACTTCATAATCGTGCAGGGGTTCTTCGCGGGGCTTGCGACGGGGAAAATGGCCGAAGGGTCGCTTGTGGCCGGCATGAAGCATTCCATAGTCCTGATAGTCATAGGGTATAGCATTTTCTCCCTCGCTTCCAGTCTGCAGATAAACCTGTTCTAGCTTCCTATTTAAGCCGCGGCACGGAACAGTATAGCATGGGAAGCAAAGGGCTCTCCCCCCTGATAGCGGTGATTATAATGATAGGGATTGCCGTGGTAGTGGGCGGCATACTTTCTTCATGGGTCACGTCATTTGTCTCAGGCAGCGCAAGGCAGGACACGTGCGCGATAACCACCATGTACACGCTTTCTGAGGCAACCTACAACGCAAGCAGCGGCATCGTCAAGGTGAAGGTGAAGAACATGGGGTCTGTGAGCCTTCGCAATTTCAGCGTCGAGGCCGACAACGGGACGCTGATAGCCCGCGCGCCCGCCTCTTTTCCGGACCCGTCCTACTCGGTCGGGAGCGGAATGGCCCAGTACGTCGTAGCCAACGCGAGCAACAGTAGCATCACAAACGTCGTCAGTATAACCGTCCTGACGGAATCGTGCAAAGGGTATTCACCGGTTCCGGTAGAAGTCGGAAACATTTAAAAGGGCCCCCGATAAATATTAAATGGCGAAGAAATGAGAAACAAACGCAAAGGTATTTCACCTCTTGTCGCTGTCATAATGCTGATAGCCTTCACGATGATTGTCGCTGGCATCCTCGCCGGGTGGGCGACCCGCTTTGCCACTGAGCAGAGGAGCATGCTGGAGAAGTGCGTCAGGGCGAACGTGGTCATAAAGAAGGCTGTCTACGACGACGTGAACAAGAACATAAGCCTGATGCTGTACAACGCCGGCACGGTCCCGCTGAAGGGCTTCCAGGTGCAGGTGACCTACGACGATAACGGGCCTCCGATGCCCACTACATGGGGCATAGACTCAACGCTAGGCGCCAACTCTTTTGAGACGTTCACCCACGACCTGCCGAACACGAGCGTCGACTTCGTGGAGATAAGGTCCATCGAGTGCCAGGGCGCCTACGACCTCATCCGCGGCTACGACATAAACTTCTAAAGCCTTTGGCTTCAGAATTTTCGCAAAAAAGCGCCGGACTATAGCTTTCTCATTCGACGTCCCGCAGGCCCGTGACGAATCCCATGAGCTTCTTTGACTTCGTCTTTGCCTCCTGGGGATGTATGTCCTTTTCGACCCACTTCATGACCAGCTGCGGGTCCTTGTAGTACATGGAGACGAACTCCGACACGCTGTCGTACTGCGTGAGGTCGTGCCTCTGCATCCAGTCGAGGACCTTCTTCCTGTTTTGCACCTCCTCGATTATCTTCTCGTAGGTTATGCCCTTTTCGGAGGATATCTTCCGCAGGAGGTCGGACTCGCTTATCCTCCCGTCGAAGGTGTCATTTGCCGGATTCCACGTGAAGGTCTTGAGCGTCTTTGCCTTCCCGGTGTCGCTGTCCACCGACTGTATCTCGACGACCTCCTTCATCCTCCTTGCGGACTCCCCGCGCTCCTTTGCCTTTATCATCACGAGCAGCAGGTCGAGGGCCTCCACGAGCGACGGGGAAAGCTCAATCGGTGGCGACTCCAGCCTCTTTATGACGTCCTCGACCGAGCCTGCGTGCATGGTCCCGATGCTGGGGTGGCCGCTGGACATTCCCTGGAACATGACGTAGGCCTCCTGGCCTCTCACCTCGCCCACGATGACGTAGTCGGGGTTCTGCCTGAAGGACTCCTTGAGTAGCTCGAACATCGTGACCTCCCCGTAGCTCTTCCCCGATGCGTCTGGCACGCCAAAGCCGGTCCTGGACACGGCCGGTATCCAGTTCTCGTGCGGCAGGTTCAGCTCCCTCGTGTCCTCGATGGAAACTATCTTTGCTTCCGGTGGTATGAACATGGTCATCGCGTTGACGAGGCTGGTCTTCCCGGTGCTCACCCCGCCGCAGGCAAGCACGGATATCCCCGCCTGCATGACCACCCACAGGTAGGCCATGACTTCTGAAGAGACCGTGCCCAGGTTCATGAGCTCTATCGGCGAGAGCGGGAACCTCCTAAATCTCCTTATGGAAAACGTAGGGCCTCTCGTCGTGACGTCCTTTGCAAGGGATGCCTGTATCCTTGAACCATCAGGAAGCGAACCGTCCAGCAGCGGCTTTGCGTAGGATATGTAGCGTCCGCACCGCTCAGAAAGCTTGACCACGAAATTGTTCAGGACGTCTATGTCCCTGAACATGACGCTTGACTCTATGGAGCCGAATCTCTTGTGGACGATGTACAGCGGGATGTTTACGCCGTCGCAGCCTATGTCCTCTATATAGGGGTCGTGCATGAACGGCTCTATCTCGTTTATCCCTACGAAGTCCCTGAAGATGTAGTACATCACCCTGATGTACTGGGAGTTCTCAAGCTTTATGTTCTCCTCGTCCAGAACCTTCCTTACGCACCCCTCGATGTAGCTTATCGACTGCCCGCTGTCTTCGAGGGTCTTCAGGCCGACGTCTATGAGCTCGGTTATGTCGGCTTTTATCTTGTCGATGATGTCCCTTTCGGTTTTCGTGAGCTTGGGCTCTATCACGAAATACTTAAGGCACTTCTTTTCCGCAAGCCACCTGATGTTTGCGGACGCTAGCGGCGCAAGGAGCGGATACGTCACGTCGATGCCCCTTATATCCTTCGTCTTTGGGAGCTCTATCAGGTACGCAGGCTCTTTTATGGAGAATTTCGGGTAAGGTGCCGGGCCCGCCTTTGCGAAAAGCCCCCGGAGGCCCCGAAAGCCATTGAAAGGTTTCATGAGCCTACCTTTTCTTTTTTCTGACAATGTGCCTGTGCCTTGCGCATCCCGGGCATGCGTGCATCCGGCTGTTCATGAGCGAGATGCTTCTCCCCTGGGCTCCGAGTGCATCCCTGAGAAGGGGGTCCGTTATCCTAAAGCCGCGCGTGACAGAGAATGTCTTGTACTTTGGGACCAACCGTCCGCAGTAGGAGCAAGTGATTGTTTGTTCCTTTCCCCTCGCCCTCCCATGCTTCCACCCGCGCTTGTATCCTTGGTTTACCGGCATGTTTTCACCTCTTTATCTTTGATTTCAGGATATTAAAGTGTGATAATGAATACTTGACTCAGCCCTTTATTACGCCTATCGGTTCCATCCTTGCGACCTTAGTGCTTATGCCGGCCCCGTGGACCGAGTCCACGACGGCCTCCACGTCCTTATAGGCAAGCGGCGCTTCCTCGGCAAGGCTCTGCGGCGTGGGGCTCTTCGATTCTATCCCCCTGCAGCAGAGCTCCTCCTTGATTTTTCCTCCCTGGAACCTCCTTATCGCGGCCACCCTGCTCATGGCCCTGCCCGCGCCGTGCGCGGACGAGCCAAACGTCTTCTTTAGCGCAATATCAGTCCCTTTCAGGAGGTAGGAGCTCGTGCCCATGGTCCCCGCGATTATCACGGGCTTCCCGGGGTAGGATCTGGTCGCTCCCTTCCTGTGGACGTAAAGCATCCTCTTCTTCCCATCTATTTCGAACTCCTCGTGCTTGACAATGTTATGGGCTATCGCATAGACCGTCTGCATGTCCATTTCTTCCCAGGTCCTGCCGAACACCCGTTCGAAGACCTCCCTTATCCATTTGGTCATGACGGCCCTGTTCGTGAAAGAATAGTTCACCGCTGCCTTCATAGCGGAAAAGAAGTCCTGCCCCTCGTCGGAGTTCACGGGAGCGCACGCAAGCTGCCTGTCCGGGAGCCATATCTTGTACTTCTTCACGGCCTGCTCCTGTATGACGAGGTAGTCGGAGGCCACCTGGTGGCCCAGGCCTCTTGAGCCGCAGTGGAGCATTATCGTAGCCTGGCCCTTGCCCGTGAGCCCCCAGTCCTTCGCTGGGCCTGCGTCCAATATGTCGGTTATCCTCTGTATCTCCAGAAAATGATTGCCGGCCCCGAGCGTTCCCAGCTGCGGCGCACCCCTCTTCTTCGCAAGATCCGAGACCTTGGACGGGTCGGCCCCTTCCATCCTGCCGCCTTCTTCGGTCGCCTTCCTATCTTCCTTTGTAGCGTAGCCGTTCTCCACAGCCCAGTCCAGTCCCTTCACAAGCACCTCTTCGAGCTCGTCGATAGAAAGCTTGAGCCTGCCCTTGCCGCCGACGCCTGCGGGCACGGCCTTGTAGAGCTCCTCGACGAGCTCCTTTCTCCTCTTCTTCACCTCGTCTGCAGTGAGGTTGGTCCTTATGAGGTTTATGCCGCAGTTTATGTCAAAGCCGCACAGGCCCGCCGATATCACGCCATCTTTTTCGTCGAATGCGGACACCGCACCCATCGGAAGGCCGTATCCCCAGTGCATGTCGGGAAGGCCGACGACGGGCGCAACGACACCCGGCATGCAGGCGACGTTTGTGAGCTGCTGGACTGCCGATTCCTCTATGGCGCCCAGTATCTTCTGGTTTGCTATTATCCGCGCGTCAACGCGCATCTCCTTCCTTGCGGCCTTAGGAAGGCGCCACTCGAATTCGGAGACTCTTTCGAGCTTTTCCTTCATTCCAGCACCGTTCCATATTTGTCCGCGCCGCTTTAAAGCTTTCCGCGTGGCCGGTCGGCATCTCCCGCCTCTACTTTTATGCCGTTTTCCAGAAGAAGCCTTGCGAAGATTCCATCGCCGGGAACCAGCATTCCGCAGAACGTGCCGTCGTATATCCTCCCGCTGCCGCAGGAGGGCGACCGTGCCTTGAGTATGGCGCACCTGCACCCGGCGCGCTTTGCAATCCTGAGCGCCTCATCTGCTCCCCTCCTGATGTTTTCCGTGACGTCCTTTCCACTCTCCGTCACGGCCCTGCCGTCTCTTATCTCTATGCAATCCCTCGGCACCCCAAAACCGCCGAGGATTTCCGGGCAGACTGGGATGGCACCCCCTGATTTTACGAGTGCTGCGACTTTGCTGCACGTCCTGGCCCTGCCATCATGGGAGCACCCCACGCCTGCAAGGCACGCGCTGACGACTATCATGAAAAGCGTATGCTGTAGTGCTATAAATTTCCGCCGCACGCGCGTCCCGGACCGGTTGCCGAAAAATAGGCCAAAAATAGGCCCAAAGCATATAAGGGGACCGTGGGCATTATTTATTTGATATTATGTTAGACCTATTCCTCATCATCAGCATGTTCGTCCTTCTGGACCCGTTCGCATCCTTTCCCTTCCTCATAAACGCGAAGAAGAAGAGGATGAACGTCACGCTCGTCGCGCTCAAGGCCGTCCTTGCCGCCTTCGTGATAGCCATAGCGATAGCGCTCGTCGGCCCTTCGCTTTTCGGGGTCTTCGGCATATCACTGGATTCGTTTCGGATAGCAGGAGGCCTGATACTTCTCCTGCTCTCGATAAGCATGGTCAAGCCCCCAGAGGATGACGAGAGCGTGACATCGACGGGCATCATAACGATAATTGCGACCCCCATGCTCACAGGCCCCGCGATGATATCCTTCGTCACGCTGCACACGTTCGACCTGGGGCTCGTCCCGGTGCTGCTCAACCTTTCGGTTGCCTTCCTTGCCGTGGGCGCCGTCTTCATCCTGTTCTCCCGGTTCCTGGGAAAGATTAACCCATCCGTCGTGGACATGGTCTCGAGGGTCTCCGGGCTCTTCCTCTGCGCGGTCTCGATAGAGATGATATCGATGGGCATGCACGACATGATAATTTCCATGGTCCAGAAAGGCTAGACGTCGAGTGCAACCCTTGCCTTCCATCCGCTGGCGGTCTTTTCCACGCCGAGCCTGTAGTAGGTCACGGCCTTGACGACGGTGCCACCCTTGCCGGGTTCGATTGGCTCCCCGTAGACCCTGGCCTTCAGGTGCCTAGCATCGATTTTTAGAACCTCGAACCTACTGAAGAACATCTCCTCCGTGTCGACGAGTGCTATGAGATGCTGCAGCCATGAAACGAGCAGCTTTTCCTCGTTTTCCGCAGATATCTCGACGTTCAGCTTCTTTTTAGCCTTCACGAGGTCCGTCCTGCATATGACGCTTGCCATGGCCAGCGCCGCGTTTTCGAACAGCTCGCGAAGGTTTTTGCCGTACGCCTCGAACATGACGTCTGAGGTGAGGTCTTCAACGATTTCGTATTTCTTCATTAGGATCCCTTAACGCGAGCTTATGCTTCATTTATTTAACCGGAACGTAATTAATTAATCGGTGGCATGGAAAGGGAAAGGCTGAAGACTGGGATACCGGGGCTCGACGAGATAATGCACGGCGGGGTGCCGCCGGGGCAGACGGTCCTCATCTCCGGGACCGCGGGCACGGGAAAGACGATACTTGCGTCCCAGTTCATTTACATGGGCGCGAAGAAATACAAGGAAAACGGCGTCTACCTTTCATTCGAGGAGCCTCCCGATTCCATACGCAAGAACTCCCTTAACTTCGGCTGGGACATCAGCGCGCTTGAGAAGGAGGAGAAGATTTCCTTCGTCAAGTACGACCCCTACCATGTCGACGACGTCGTCAACCATCTCGAAGGAAAGATAAGGGAGATGTCTGCGAAGAGGGTCGTGATAGACTCCGTAACAGCCCTGAGCTTCTACCTGCGGGAGGACATGAACTTCCGGCGCATGCTTTTCAACCTCTACGCCGTCCTGCAGAAACTGGACTGCACGACGTTCATGATATCCGAAGTGCCTCCCGGGTCCACGTACCTCTCCAGGCATTCGGTCGCGGAATTCGTCTCGGATTCGGTGGTGGTCCTGTACTACGCCAGGGTCGCATCCTCGTTTACAAGGGCGGTCCAGGTGTGGAAGATGAGGGGCAGCAGCCACTCCGAAAGGCTGCACCCGTACAAGATAACGGACCAGGGCGTAGTGGTGTATCCAAAGGAAGAGGCATTCATCGACTCAAAGCACGGGAAAGGATTCTAGGCCTTTTTTGCCAATAATCAAGCATGTGTTTATCTGGGAAGGGCCGCGATAGTCGGCGACGTGGCGATGAGTCTGATGACGTGCGAGAGCCGAAACATTAAGGACGCTGTTGATTCTCTCACCAGTGAAACAACTGAACTTCACGCCGCGTGAACGTTGGTGTGAATCTAAGCTATGTCGTTTTCGCTGACTATGACGAAATCGCCCACCGACTTCACAGACGAGAACGGGACAAGAAGCCTGCTCTTGTCGTCCTGCCTCAGGTTGAGGTCTGCTATGTGGTTGGTCGGCTCCACGATGACGAGGTTTATGAGTTCCCCGGATTCTATGATGTAGTCTATGTCCCCGACAACGCCGAACTTCTTTCCGGTTTCCTCAGAAATCAGCACCTTTCCTACAAGATCTCTGCTTTTTACTCTTTCATCCATTCATGACACCTCGGTTATGCTTAACTGTGCTTAATATAGAGAGGCCTTATTTAAAAATTTATGCGTCGTCACGCGCTGACGAACATCGTCTGGAATTTCGCCGCAATCTTATATCTGTAGGCCTTCCCTCTCCTTTCGCGCGTCACGACGCCGTCTTTGAGAAGCCTGCGCAGGATGTTGTTCACGGACCTTACTGCATTCCCCCGGTCGTTGTAGTCGTCGGACTTGAGGTTCTTCACTATCTGCGAGGGCGTCATCTCCCCGCCGCCTGAAAGTATCTGGAGTATCCCTTTCTGCCTGTAGGGAAGTTCTTCGACCGTGTCAAGAGGCGTCCTCCTGTCCCCTCCGGCCTGCGCGTGGCTCATGAAGTCCACGTCTATCGTGCTCACGCCGTTTTCCAGTGATTTTGCAGCGAGTTCGCCGCAGAGCCTCAGCACCTCCCTTGGAAAGCCGTTCGTCTTTTCGTACACGAACTGGACGCTTCCCGAAGTGAAGGGCTTTATGTCCTCGCCTCCCATCCATTCTATCCTCTTCTTTATGAGCTCTCTTGTTTCCGCGGAAGTGAGGTTTGTGAGCTCCAGCCTGTTCTCTATCCTCCTCCTGAACGTTTCGAGCTCCTCCGTAAGCCTTTTCTCAAACGTAGGGAGGCCGGCCATTACGAGGGAAAGGTTGTCGACCTGGTCTGTAAGCGTCCTGAGCCATTCCAGGGATTCCTTCGTCGATTCGTGGCACTCGTCCACGAGGAGGAGGAGCCTCTTGTTGCCCGACGTCTTGTTCACCCACTCGCCCACTTCGTATATCGTTATGTCCTTCATCTTGGGCCGCATGAGCAGCCTCCTAAAGAATCCGGGCTTGACTATCTCCGTGAATATCCTTTTCCAGCCTTCCGGGTCGTTTGGGGGCTTTGGGACGTAAAAGACCCTCCCGTAGCCCTTTATCCTCGTTATGAGGTTCCTCATCATGGTGGTCTTTCCGGAACCCGTCGGCCCGATTATGAGCGAGAACTTGCAGCCATTCGTCAGGTTTTCAGTGAGCGACTTCATCTCCTTCTCGTAGCCCACGAAAAGGTCCGGCAGTATCTTGAATACGAAGGGGTTTCCCTCCCAGCCGAACAACTTCATGTATCTTTCACTTGACGTGTCGTTCTCGTTCATAGTTTCACATATTTGTCGTCAGGTTTTAAAAGCCTTTTGTGCAATAATTGCCTCATGGACGAGCCTTTCCTGAAGAGGCTTTGCATAGCTGGTTCCATTCTCAGCCTCATCGGGATATTCGTTCTC
>JAZDJY010000134.1:0-3142 GCA_043803615.1 Candidatus Aenigmatarchaeota archaeon
AGGTTTTGAGCCCTATTCGGATTCCCTCGACGGGAAAAGCTTCAATTCCATGACAGTAGCCATACCAGTCCCCGGAAAGAAACCCGAAGATGAGTGGCAAGAGAAAGTGCTCAAGATCTTCATTAATGGGGAGACGCCGAAGCCTGGCGAACTCGTTGACCTGAGGATTGACGAATCATTCGGCTTCCCGGACAACGTAAGCTACGTCGAGACTTCAAAGAATGGGCAGGCAGCCAAGCCTGTCAGGAACTTCGAAGTCATCTCCTACTGAACCCGAAACTCGACGCACACCTTCCACACGCGCGGGCCGTACGGGAGGACCTTCCTCTTGTCGAGTATCTTTACCTTTTTTCCTGCTTTTTTTGCAGCATCCTTTGCTATCTTCAGGGCTCCTGCGTACAGGTCGCCTTCCCTTGCCACGTGGTAGAAGTGGATGATGCCCCCATCATTTGCCGCGGCAAGCGCAACGTCCAGGAATTCATGTGCGTCTTTTGGAAGCGGCATCGTTATCCGGTCGAACTTCCTGCCGATTTTCGGGACCTCCTTTCGCACGTCGCCGCAGATGGGCGTGACCTTTCCGGAAACCTTGTTGAGCCGGATGTTTTCAAGTGCGTAGCGGTGCGCGTCCGGGTTTATGTCCACGCCGTAGACGTGCCCTATCTTCGGCTGAACTTTCGCGTATATGATGGGTGAGGGGCAGATGCCGGAGAACATGACGAGGACCTCCTCCCCCGGCCTTATCATCTTGCCTATGCGCTGCCGCTCCGTCCCTTCCCGCTCCGAAAAATAAGCCTTCCGCACGTCCACCTTGAACCGGCAGCCGCTCTCGGTGTGGACGGTCTCTGTGCCATCCCCCAGTATCAGCTGCAGGTCCGGGAGCCTAAAGTCCCCGGCACGCTCGCCCTTCTTGTTGCAGACCGCCTTTATCCTTTTGTGTGTCTCCTGCAGGGCGAGGGCTATCTCCATCCTGCGCCCTGAAAGTTCCTCCGGTATCTCGATTATCGCGACGTCCCCCACGAGGTCGAAGGAACGGGGAACCATGGACAACTCCTCATCGGTGAGCTTTCCCCTGAGAGTCTCCTTGAGGTTCACCTGCGCTTCGCCTCCATGCGGTCAAGCGACGCGTTCAGCAGGTAATCGGCAAGGGAAATCTTTTCGTCCTCCCTCCTGACGTTTGCATAGGAAACGGAGGAAAAGGCCTTCTCCCCGTCCTTCACTAGGGAGTAGAGCTCCAGAAGATGCGGCTTCTTCACCTTGTACTTCCCCGAAAGCTGCCTTGCCACAAGCTCGCTATCCATCACGCAGGAGACGGAGCCCCCGGCGCCGTGCCTCTTTGCAAGCTTGAGCGCCTTCAGGACAGCCCTGTATTCGGCGACGTTGTTCGTAGCCTCGCCTATGTACTCGCTGTGGCTTGCGAGGAGCTTCCCCTTGCCGTCGTAGATGAGGACGGCTATCGCGGCAGGCCCGGGATTGCCCCTGGAGCCGCCATCGGTGTATATCATGATGTCTGCCATGCGCACCAATTTAACATAAAGCGCGATTACTTAAATGTGGCCGGATGAAAAGGAAAGTCCTTGCGCTCATCGTAGTGGTTGCGCTGGCCGCGGTGGCCGCATGCGCACTCTCCTTCTTCGGCGCCTCAGGCAAGCCCTTTACAAAGGGCGTGTACGGCGCCCCTCCGAGGACGCAGAACGGAAGCCTGGACATGGACAGGCTCTTCCTCAAGGTTTCAGCAAGCGGGGCGGACACCTATAACTTCCTGCTCACGGACACGCCGCGGGACCTTTCCGAGCTTGAGAGGCTGCTGCCGGAGGCGCAAAGAAGGGGAATAAAGATATGGGCGACCATCCTGCCGCCGTCCGAGCTTTCCCCTGAGATGCGTATGGACATGCGCTACGTGGACTATGTGGGCACCGCAAAAAAGATTGCCGGGCTTTCTGTGAGGTACGAAAACCTTGAGGCATGGAGCATAGATAACGTCGCCGTAGACAGCGGCTTCTTCACTGCCTCGTACCTTTCGGCCATAACATCCGGTGCAAAGGAAGCAAACCCGGAGCTTTTGTTCATCCCGGTGGTCTACTACGCAAACGTGGCGTCCTCTGGATTCTCCGAGAGGGCCTCGTTCTTTGACGGCGTGCAGTTCTACTACACGCACTTCCCGGCAGGAGAGTCGGACGAATCCGCGGTGCTCCTTCCCATGCTACAGGAGCTGCGGGAAAGCTTCGATGGGAAGGTGGTCCTTGGCATATACGCAAGCCCATGGTCGAAGGACTATCCGACTTCTCCCTCCTACGTGGAACAGCTTTTAAAGCTCGCAAAACAACATACAGACGGTGCCATGATATACACGATGGACCAGGAAGGGGAGAAGCTTGCGGTAGTAAAGGGACAGTTCGGCGGATGATGATGACAGCGGTAACCATAACGTGCGACCCGGACAGGGGCATATGGGCGGAAGGCGAGGACGCGGACAGGCTGCGCAACAACTTCTTCGGTGAGAACCGTGAGAGGAAGCTATACCTCCTTCCCGAGGAGGCGCTCTACATAATAGAGCTGCAGAACGGCAGGGCCGTGTGCAAGGGAAAGGACATAGGGTTTTCCGGCATCGTGTCCGCGTATGCGGCCAAGGAGCCTCGGCTTCTGCTCAAGTACAACGCCTACAGGGACTGGAGGGACCGGGGACTCATCGTGAGGAGGTCTTCTGAGGGAGCGCGCGGCAGGGACAGGGAAGGCCACGTGAAGAAGTACCCGTCCGGGAAGATGCAGCTTGCAAAGATGGACGAACGGATAGTGTGGGACCCGGATTCCGGGATGGGCGTCCTTGAAAGCGACACGGCGGTAAAGCTCTTCAACGACTGGTGGATAGGCCAGTCCGGCGTTTATAAGCAGGACAGGGGAAGCGTCCTCAAGCTCAACTTCTTCGAGGTGGTGCTGCTTTCCAGCCGCTTCGGCTTCAAGGTATTCGATGCCAAGAAAGGCAAGGCCGTGACCGCAAAGGCCGTGATGGACGAGGTCGCAAAGAAGAGGGAGTACGCAAGGGCCATGTACCAGGCCTACGAGGACTGGAGACTGAATGGCTACATCGTGAAGACCGGCTTTAAGTTCGGGACGCACTTCCGCATATACTTCCCGGGGGCATCCC
>JAZDJY010000135.1:0-3465 GCA_043803615.1 Candidatus Aenigmatarchaeota archaeon
GCATCTGCATATATCAGAGATTCAACTGCAGCAGCGAACACGGTACCCTGAAGGTGATTATCGACGACTGGGAAATCTACAGCGGTGAGATAAGCGAGCTAAAGGAGTACACGGGATACAGGTTTCCATACGATGTGCTCCGGTCTTTTGACAGGGAAAGCGGCGACGTCCAGCTGGAATACAGCGGCCTGAAGAAGTACGAGAACTCGACGCTCAAAATATATCTCAATGACGAACTCGTCAGGGAATACGGCCTGTATTACATCCCGGCTACGATAAGCAAATGCCCGCCATACTATGGCGACTTTGGCGACGTGCTTTACGTTCTCCTGCCATACGCGCTGGCTGTTGTGGTTATTGCTGCAGCAGTAATCTTTCTTGTGAGAAGAAGTCTCACTCGCAAGTCCTCTTGAATATCTTGTTCTCTGCGTTCTCCATGGCAAATCCCGTAAATCAGGCATTTCCCGGTTCATCCTGGGGCGGCAGCGTCTCGTCGAAAATTTCGCCCTTTCCGATGGCCGCTCCTATGGCGTTTATCTTCATTCGCCAATTCGAGGATATGGCCTGAAGTTCGTGCGCCCTTGCATATGTGTCACTGACCACTCTGCCAATCTCATCTGCCTTTGTTGGGTCGCTGTAGCTTTTCCTGACGAAATCGGCACTTGTATCTATCTGTCCAAGGATGACCTTAACGCCTCTCAAATCCTCAAAGTCCGGGTCGGAAAGCAGGTCATCCTGTATGGACGCATACGGTGACAGCACGATATTGAGGGAGTCTTCCATATGCTTCGAGATTTCCGCCTTTTCCTCGGCATCATAGAGAGGGTCGGAGAGAATTGACATGCAATTGCACACGGCGCCCAGGGCGTTCCCGAAGCCGTTGACGTAAAACGACTTCAGCTTCTCGTACCTTGCTTCCTGACCGGCTGCCATTCTTCAGGTTCCATGATAAGCTTTAAAAGGGCGTCTGCCGATGGACAATTCAGTCGGTGTTTTTCATGAGTGCTTGCCTGGCTTCTTCCTCGTAAATCGCTTCCAGTCTTTGCATGGCCTCCACGTCGTCTGGGTAAGCAGCATAAAGCTCGTTTCTGAAGGCCGTGCTGAACGCATCCATCTGGTCGAACGCGCTTTCTCGGATGGAATAGTTTGCCTTTTGCACGCTGGGCTTGTTATACGCATCTGAAAGATGTCGTGCAAGGACTATCTGTTCAAGATAAAGCGGAACGACCGTGCTTGCGCCCAGTGACTCGTCATTTCTGAGTATGTCAAGCGTGAAGCTGTTGAGACGGTCTATATTCAGGGCAATCTCCTTTGGGTCGTCTGTTTCAAGCACCACGCCAAGCTCATCCAGGCTCGCCGCGGTCTGGGTGGAGTTGAACTCAGCAGGAACGCTGCGTTCATTCAGTGTCTTGACGAGATACTCCTGGTACAGGACGCTCGAGCCCAGGTCGCCGCCTGCCTGGTACCCATCGAATATTCCTGATGCGAATAATCTTTCCACGTGGCGCATCTCATGGCCGACCGGATAAGCATAGTCGCGGCCCCAGAATTTCGCCGGCGTCGTCACGGTCGGGCTTCTTTCAAGATGAAGCCAGATTACTACTCCGTATTGTCCGTTCTGGCGGTATAGCTGGGTAGTAGCGTACTCCGGCTGCTGCGCTTCACCCACTCCTATGTTGAATAACACCGGCTGCGTCCTGCCGGAATCGAGTACTGCCATCTTTGTTCCGGCCACTTCCATCGAATTGTTGATGACCCCGAAAAAGGACGTTTCATTCCAGCCGATGTCGGCCAGATACGCGAAATACTCCGGTCCGTTGCCATCGGATGGCGGCCCGTAAAAGTCGCTATATATCTGCTGCATGGCATTCGCCTGGACGATTCGGTGGGATGACGCCGCCGATGACGATTGTCCGGAGGCTGCCTGCCCGTTATCCGTGGTGCCCGGCCAGAAGAAGACCCATATCACGACTATACAAAGAATCGCTGACACGATAAGGATATCCAAGGCATTTCTCTTGGTCCTGCTCATTTTCATTGATATCCCCTCTTGTTCTTAGTGATGGCTGGAGTCTGCCACTCTGATGCAGCCTACTCGCATGTCCTCTTGCATATCTTGTTCTTGGCGTTCTCGATTGCGACCCTGCACATAGCCTTGCCGCACTCTGTTGGGTAGTCGCCGTTGATGCAGGCCATGCAGAGGTCTCCCTTGGGAAGGCCTATGGACTTGATGAGGTTAGGGGTGGTCTGGTAGACGAGCGAGTCCGCGCCTACCTGCGCCGCTATCGCCTCGGTCTCCTTCTCCGTCGGCCCTTCCGATGGTTCTTTGACGTTCCTTGCCGCGATGAGCTCGTCGAAAGTGGACATGTCTATCCCGTAGAAGCACGGGCTCACGATGGGCGGGCACGATATCCTCAGGTGTATCTCCTTTGCGCCGCCGCGCTCCTTCAAAAAGCTTACGAGCCTCTTGCTCGTGTGGCCCCTAACGATGCTGTCGTCCACCACTATGAGCTTCTTGCCCTTCGTCACCTCGCGCAGTATCGTGAACTTCAGCTCGACGTAGTTCTCCCTGGTTCCCCTGCCGTCTATGAAGGTCCTGCCGACGTGCCTGTTCCTGACCAGGCCCTCCTGCAGGGGCATCCCCACGGCCTCGGCGTAGCCGGAGCCGGCGGGGGCAGACGACGAGGGCACGTAGAGCACCACGTAGTCGTCTCCGTTGAGGTCGAGGGGCTCCATCTTGGCAAGCTCGATTCCCAGCTTTCTCCTCGTCGTGTAGACCGGGCTTCCCTCTATGACGGAGCCGACGTTTGAAAAGTACACCCACTCGAACATGCAGTGGGCCTTCCGTTCAGGCTTCTCGCAGAACCTCTCCACCTTTGCCTCGCGCCCGTTGATGGTTATCATGTGGCCGGGCGGCAGGGGCTTGAAGTCGACGAATCCTGAGTTGACGAGGGCGTTGCTCTCGGAGGCCGCGATGACCGAATGGTCCGAGACCGTGTAGGAAAGCGGCCTAAAGCCGAGAGGGTCACGCAGCACTACGAGGTCGCCCTCCGCGTTGAGGAACACGATGTTGTAGGCGCCGTCGAACTTGGCCGTGACGTTGCTGAAGACCTCGCCCATGTCGGGCTTGCTCTTCCCCCAGAGCGCCCTCATGACCTCGTACATGATGACCTCGGTGTCGGTGTTGTGCACCATGCAGTACTGGGCCTTCAGGAGTTCGCCCCGGAGCGCCGAGTAGTTGGCGAGGTTGCCGTTGAAGGCCACCGAGAACCACTTCCACGTCTTGCCGTGGTGGCGCTCGAAGGGCTGGGCCAGGTCCCTTCCCTCGTCGCCGCAGGTCGCGTACCTGACGTGGCCTATGCCCATCGACCCGGCGTACCTTGAGAATATCTTCTCGGTCTCCCCTTCGTGCCTCGTCCTGAAGACCTCGTTGACCGTCCCTATCTCCTTGTGGGTGTCTATTAT
>JAZDJY010000136.1:0-4473 GCA_043803615.1 Candidatus Aenigmatarchaeota archaeon
TCGAGGCGATAGAGCAGAAAAAGAAGGAAAATCCCATCCAGGTCCTCGTGAAAGCCATAGAGAACGCCGCGCTCTACGAGGAGATAACGGCATACCAGATGGGCGGCATGATAGCAAGAAAGGCGGTCATAACCTCCCCGCAGAGAAGGGTCGACCTGGCGCTGCGGCTCATGACCCAGGGCATATACAGGTCCACGTTTCGGAGCAAGAGGAAGCTTGCTGAAGTCATAGCAAGCGAGCTCATGGCGATTGCCGACAACGACGCAAAGACGCTTCCGATAAGAGAGAGGAACAGGATAGAGAAGGAAGCAGAGGGCGCGAGGTAATCCCGCTGGGACGTGGCTTTTTATGGCAAAGGTCGAAATCACCCAGCTTGTCAAGGAACTCATGCACAAGCCCGACCAGATACGAAACATCGGTATCGTCGCCCACATAGACCACGGCAAGACCACGCTCTCCGACAACCTGCTCGCAGGCGCGGGCATGATGTCCGATGAGCTTGCGGGAAAGCAGCTCCTGATGGACTTCGACGCGCAGGAGCAGGAGAGGGGCATAACGATTTTTGCCGCGAACGTGAGCATGGTGCACCACGTCGCCGGCAGGGACTATCTCATAAATCTCATAGACACGCCGGGGCACGTGGACTTCGGCGGCGACGTGACGAGGGCCATGAGGGCAGTGGACGGCGTCATCGTGGTTGCCGACGCCGTGGAGGGGTGCATGCCCCAGACCGAGACTGTCCTTCGGCAGGCCCTGAAGGAGAGGGTGAGGCCAATCCTTTTCATAAACAAGGCCGACAGGATGATAAAGGAACTCAAGCTCACCCCGCAGCAGATGGAGGAGAGGTTCAAGAAGATAATAACCGACGTCAACATGCTCATTCAGAAGTACTCCGAGCCGGAGTACAAGGACAGGAGCACGGTCAACGTCCTCGACGGCAGCGTCGCCTTCGGCTCCGCGCTCAGGAAGTGGGCGATATCCGTCCCGAAGATGAAGGAGACGGGCATCACTTTTAAGGACATATTCGACATGACCGAAGCAGGCCAGGAAGCCGAGCTTGCCAAGAGGACGCCGCTGCACCAGGTCATACTCGAGATGGTCATAAGGCACCTTCCGAACCCGCTGCAGGCGCAGAAGTACAGGGTGGAAAGGATTTGGCCCGGCGAGAAGGAAAGCTCTGTAGGCAGGAGCATGGCAATGTGCGACCCCGCAGGCCACGTCGCGGCGATAGTCACGAAGATTTACCCGGATCCGCACGCGGGATACGTTGCCACCGTGAGGATATTTTCCGGCACGATAAAGAGCGGCCAGGACCTGTTCCTCGTCGGGACGCAGAAGATGGAGAAAGCCCAGCAGGTTTCGATATACAAGGGCGCGTCGAGGGTGGCGATGGAGGAAGTGGTCGCGGGAAACATCGTGGGCATCGTGGGCCTCAAGAGCGCATTCTCCGGGGAGACGCTGTGCGAGCCCGACTACCTGATACCGCCTTTTGAAAGCATAAAGCACATCTTCGAACCCGTCGTGACGAAGGCGATAGAGCCCAAGCAGCCCAAGCAGCTCACAAAGCTCATAGACTTCCTAAGGAAGACCAGCAGAGAGGACCCGACGCTCAACGTCAAGATTAACGAGGACACGGGAGAGTATCTCGTCTCCGGCCTCGGGGAGCTGCACATAGACGCAAAGATTGAGCGGCCGCTCAAGGACGCAGGGATAGAGGTCAGCGTCTCGCCGCCCATCGTCATATACAAGGAGTCCATAAAGCAGAGGAGCAGCGAAGCCGTGGAGGGCAAGTCCCCGAACAGGCACAACAGGTTCTACATAGTTTCCGAGCCCATACCCGAGAAGGTCATGGCAGCCATGGTCTCTGGCGAGGTGCCGGACCTTGAGGTCAAGAAGAAGGACCAGGAGCTCATAGAGAAGCTCGTCGCCCTCGGCATGAACAGGGACGAGCTCAAAAAGCTCAAAGTCATACACCACAGGAACATGTTCATAGACGCGACGCGCGGCGTCACCGCGATACTCGAGGTCATGGAGATGCTCAAGCAGGCCTTCGAGGAGTCCATGGACGCGGGGCCGCTGGCAAGGGAGCCCTGCTCCGGCGTGAAAGTCATGATTGTCGACGCAAAGCTGCACGAGGACGCGATACACAGGGGCCCGGCCCAGGTCATACCGGCCGTGAGGAACGCGGTAAGGCAGTCCATGATTTCCGGCAAGGCATTCATCCTGGAGCCCAAGCAGGTCATAAGGATAGACGTCCCGATAGACAACATGAGCGGCGCCATGAAAGAAGTCCAGAACAGGCGCGGCCAGATAATCGATATGAACGAGGAGCGCGGGACGACCGTGATAAAGGCCAAGCTTCCCGTCGCAGAGATGTTCGGCTTCAACTCGGCGCTCAAGTCCGCAACGGGCGGCCAGGGATTCTTCTGGCTGATAGACGTGATATACGAGCCCCTTTCAAAGGAGCTCGAGGCGGGCGTCGTGAAGAAGATAAAGGAAAGGAAAGGCATAACGGGCCACGAGGAAGAAGAGCAGGCAGCCGAATAGCTTAATTCTGGCGCTTTGACCGGTAGCGACGGCCCAAAGATAATAAAGCGCCTCACGAAGGGATTCTAATGACAGAAGACACGCTTGCCAGGAAGAGGCTCGCAGGGCTCATAAAGAGGCTTTCTGCGGTAAGGGGCAGGCACACCGAGCTCATAACGATATACGTGCCCGCGGGCATGCAGCTCCACTTGATTGCGGCCCAGGTGGCAAACGAACAGGGAACGGCGGTCAACATAAAGTCGAAAGCCGTGAGGAAGAACGTCCTTTCCGCCCTGGACAAGATTTTCCGCCATCTCAAGCTTTACAAGAAGCCCCCGGAGAACGGGCTTGCCATCTTCTGCGGCAACGTCTCGGAAAAGGAAGGCGAAAGCGACATAGAGCTCTGGGCAATCGAGCCTCCGGAAAAGCTCAACCAGAGGCTCTACCGCTGCGACCAGGAATTCGTCCTTGAGCCCCTCATGCACCTGACGAGGGAAAAAGAGATATACGGCCTCATAGTGATAGACAAGTCTGATGCGGATATTGGCCTGCTTTCCGGCAGGCGCGTCGAGTCCCTGAAGCACATAGAGTCGCTCGTCCCGGGAAAGACCAAGAAGGGCGGCTGGTCACAGGCGAGGTACCAGAGGGTAAGGGAAGGGCTCCTCAATGACCACCTCAAGAAGGCAGGGCAGCTCGCGACTGCATACTTCCGGGACATGAAGGACCTGCGGGGCATAATAATCGGCGGGCCCGGGCCGATAAAGGACATGTTCTATAAGGAAGACCACCTGCCAACCGACATAAAGGCAAAGGTCCTCGGCGTCGTCGACACCTCCTACACGGAACTGTTCGGGCTGCAGGAGACCGTCGTGAGGGCAGAGGACATACTCGCCGAGGCTTCGATAACAAGGGAGCGCAAGCTCCTCGAGCGGTTCTTCGGCGAGCTTGCGAAGGATTCCGGGCTTGCCGTCTACGGCGTCAGGGAGACCGTGAACGCGCTTGAGATGGGCGCAGTCGAGATACTGCTCATATCCGAGGAATTCGACTGGATAAGCGGCAAGTTCCAGTGCCCGTCCTGCGGCAAGGCATTCGAGAGGATTATCAAGAGGAACAGCAAGGACGGCGTCAAATGCCCGTCCTGCGGCGCCCTTTCGGACGCAGCAGAAGAAGCCGAGGCCGACGCGACCGAGAAGCTGACGGAGTTTGCCGGAAGCGTCGGGACGAGGGTCGAGATAGTCTCTACCGACAGCCGGGAGGGCGACCAGCTGCACGAGATGGGCGGGATTGCAGGCATCCTGCGGTACAGCATAAAGTGATTTTTCTACTATATGTAAACTGAAAGCAGCTTCTGGGACTTTGCGGCGTCGAGGAAGTGCGAGAAGTAACCGCTTGACGCAATCCCGAATCCTTTGAGCAGTTCCAAATCCTTGAAGTTGTAGCTTGGATCCAGGCGCCTGATGACGTCAGCGGCCTTCCGTTGGCATCCCACGGCATTGACATTATCTATCCCTTCCGCGATGCACGTCTCTTCGTAGTTAGAAAAGGCACTCTTCAGTCTTGAAAGTCTGTCCAGATCTTTGTCGTTCATGATGCTGTTTGAGCGGTAAATTTTATAAAACTTCCCGCTGCAGCCTGCAACGTCTTTTAGGTCTTTTTACTCATCTTTCCGTACAGCTTCCCGCCATACTTCCACACGACGGCCGTCACGGCAATGCCAAGCGCGAATCCTCCGGCGACGTCATAGATGGTGTGGACGCCGAGTGCAATCCTGGACGCGCAGACGATGGCCGGGAAGGCGTAGACCGCAAGGTATCTCTTCTTCTTCCACGCAAGGAAAAAGACGGCCGCTATCGCCGCGGTGCCTGACGCGTGGGACGACGGAAACGAGAACGTCAAGGGGCACGATATGCTGCACCCATCTCCCGGGCAGGGCACGCAGGGCCTTGG
>JAZDJY010000137.1:0-3774 GCA_043803615.1 Candidatus Aenigmatarchaeota archaeon
GCGGCCATTGCTGTCTCAGCCGTCCGGATGCAGGCCCAACTTTCATTACTTTCCTTTAAAGAACGGAAGCGCGCAATAGGTGAATTATGGGAAAAGCCAACCGCTGCCTGAAGTACCCCAAGTTCGCGGTCCTTGTGCTGATGTTTGCCGCAGCCTACGTCATGCTCGGCGGCAGGTCCTTTGCGCCGTTCCATGACGTCCTCGTTTCGCTGGGCTACGCCGGGTCTTTCATCGCCGGCATTTTCTATTCGTACGGCTTCACCGGGGCGCCTGCAGCCGCGGTCTTCCTCATCATGGCCCATGAGCAGAACATCATCCTCGCAGCAGTCCTCGGAGGCCTGGGCTCGCTCTTTACGGACATGGTGCTCTTCAAGGTCATCAGGCACTCGTTCAACGATGAGATAGACATGCTTGCAAAGGAGAAGCTCATCGTCGGCGCCGGCAGGAGGCTTCCAAAGGCATTGAGGAGGCACATACTCACGGCCGTCGCATTCTTCATCATAGCCTCGCCCCTTCCTGACGAGATATGGGTCTCGATGCTCGCCTGCGAGAAGTGGATATCGACCAGGCTCTTCTCGGTGCTATCGTTTGCCCTCAACACATCGGGGATATTCATCGTCCTGTGGCTTGGCACGATGCTTTAGGTACCATCCCATCCATTTTTATTTTTTCGTGCCACATTCCTTCTCATGTCACAAGAAGGCACAGGAGATGCGGAGGCCGCGGCGGTCCTTTCCAAGTACGCGTACGAGCCCGTGCTCCTCAAGTTGTTCGGCTGCCTTCTAGACGTCCACTGCCTCATGGCAAACGGCGACACGGAAGTCCTTGGCTTCGACGGGAAGCGCGACTTCCGTAAAGATGCAAAATACGATTGGATGCTCCGGGAAGCCGGCGAGGAACTCTTCTATGCGCTGGGGTTCGCGCAGCAGGCAAAGAACGTGCATGGCTCTTCGTGCCAGAACCTACAGGGCGACGAATTGTATGACAGGCTGACATCGATGGCCGGAAAGACCCTCAGGGAAATCAACAAGTACTTCTGAGCACGCGACCGCGCACGTCCCTTACTCCCCGAACTTCCTCTGCTGCTCGTGGTACCAGTCCATGACCTGCCCGAAGTTCTTCTTCGTGAAGTCCGGCCACATCTTCTTGGAAAAATATATCTCCGCGTAGCTTGCCTGGTAGAGCATGAAGTTGCTCAGCCTGTGCTGGTCGCCCGTCCTTATGACGAGGTCCAGCGGCTCCTTTACGTACAGCGCCTTGTCTATCCTGTCGAATGGCTTCCTCATCCTGTCTTTTGTCGCGCGGCTTATCTCAAGCCGCGAGCCATATGCAAGCATGATGTTGAGCGCTATCCTCGAATAGCTCTTCGTCGAGTTGTAGAGCTCCTTTCCCAGCTGCCTGATGTTGGGCTTCCATGTCCCCCGCTCCCCGACGACACGGACCTTCATGCCCCTCTTCGAAAGCCTCGGGTCGTTCAAAAGCTTGCGCAGCTCCGCCCCGTAGACCTCCCAGAGGGCGTCGACTTCCACCTTCGGCCGCTTGAGGTTCTCGGTTGAAAGCGCAAAAATGGACACCATCTTTATCTCGGGGTAGTCGTCGCACCACTCGAGGAAATCCTCTATCCTCTTGGCGCCCATGATGTGACCCCATATGGCGGGCTTGCCTTGCTCGACTGCGTACCTGCGGTTGCCGTCGGGTATGAGCCCTATGTGGATGCCCTTTGCTTTCCTTGCGCGGCCGCCGGCCAGGCTAACCACCCCTCGCAGGCGACATCCTCTGTAGCTTCTCTATCCTTCTCGATATCGGGGGGTGCGTTGAGAAAAGGCCTGTGAACCAGTCGTCCTTGAAGGGGTTGACTATCCACAGGTGGGAGGTCGCAGACGGCCCCCTTATTGGAGTCTCCCGGCTCATCTCCGATATCTTCCTCAGGGCCGATGCGAGGTTTGCGGGCTTCCTTGTCATGAGCGCTGCCTCGTGGTCCGCCGCGTACTCCCTCCTCCTCGATATCGCAAGCCTCACGATGGTTGCGGCAAGCGGGGCAAATATCGCTATCAGGATGGCCCCTATTATGGCCCCGCTGCCCCTGTTCTCGTCGGATGAGAACATGCTCCAGTAGCCAATCATCGCAAGGTAGGATATGGCACCGGCAATCGTCGCAGCCACCGCCTGCACGAGCGTGTCCCTGTTCTTTATGTGGGACATCTCGTGGGCAATCACTGCCTCCATCTCACCTTTGGATAGCTTCATGAGTCCCAGGGTGACGGCCACGGCCCCGTGCGATGGGTCCCTCCCCGTCGCAAAGGCGTTGGGGACCTCGGACTGCATGAGGTACACGCGGGGCTTTGGTATCTCCGCCTCGGCTGCGAGCTTCCTTGCCATCTCGTTTAGGTCCTTGTCGTCTGTCAGCTGCGCGCCGTATATGCGCAGCACTATGCTATCCGAGTACCAGTAGGAGATGATGTTGACGAATGCGGTGAACACGAGCGCGATGCCCATCCCCCCCATGCCGCCGAGGAAGAAACCCACTGCCAGGAAGATGCCGCTGAGCACGAAAAGGAGTATCCCAGTCCTGAACATAGTTAATAATGACGACGGGTTTTTTAATTCATTGCGCCGATGCTATTTTCCGGACTATCTCTTGCGCTTCCTTTCTCGACGCCCGTCCGGCCCTTATGACGCAGACGCCCTTCCCGTAGAGGCCGTAGACTATGGAGGCCCCGTCCTGCGAAAGCATCATGAGGGGGAGCACCGCTATGTCTTCTTCGCCGTCGACCTGAATCTTTACCGGCTTTCCAGAGGAGACGGCCTGCCCTGCCGCCTTCCAGAGCCCGCCCGATATGGTCCCTGCCCTGTTCTTCGCGCGTATCGTCTTGCACGAAAGCTTCAGCGGGGACTTGACCCGCGCCCTGTTTATCCTGCCGTCGACCACCGTTATGTCCGGGGTCACGCCCGCCGAAAGAAGCGCCCTGCTCACCTGGTCCCCGACCGAGAGTATGCTGGTCCCCCGGATGTATCCCCGGGCCTTATCCACGCCGGAAAAGAACCTCCCGTAGGGCTCCCCAAGCCTCTGCCTCATCGCCTGCGGTATCCGTAGCTTCCGGAAGACCAGGAACCCGCGCTTCTCTAGCATCTCCGCCGCCTCGGCTGCTGCCCTGCCTGCGTCCTTTCCCGTGGTGTCCACCTCGATAACCTCTTTTTTCTTTGCCATGGCTTCAGACCTGCACACCTCCATTATCTCGGCCTGCGCGTTCTCCTCGGCTTTCTCCCGGCTCCAGCCCTTCGAAAGCCCCCTCTCCCTGATCTTTGCCGGGCCTGCGCGAAGAACCACTATCACGTCGGATGGCATGTCGTGGGCGTAATGGGATTCCACAATCATGGCCCCGCCTTCCTTCCCGAGGCCTTTGACTTCCCGCCGGAGGCCCGGGATGTCGACAATCTTGCATCCCCTCTTCCTGTCCGTTCCGGTGTACAGCCTCTTCTTTTCCGCAAGAGAGTTGAGCTCCACAAGGCGATATCCCGTCATCTGCGAAAGCTTCCGGGAAACTACAGTCTTTCCCGTTCCGGGCGTGCCCGTGACCGCGATTATCATAAGGATATCTTTTGCGCGGCGGCCTATTTAGCTTTGCCATGCGGGTGAACTGCCGCTGCGCTTTATCCCCACCCGCCCACCCCCGGCCGCCGCCATGAGGTAAGCCGGAAGGCATGCCTCATAGCCCTTTTGCCTTCGGATGCGCTCTCCTGTCTTCAGTCCTTACCCCATCCAGTTCCGAAAGA
>JAZDJY010000138.1:0-9142 GCA_043803615.1 Candidatus Aenigmatarchaeota archaeon
TCATCTTCTTCATGCGCAGGAAGTCTACGAGCGTGTTGTCCAGGTCGAAAAGCACCGCCTTTATCATGACTATCCCTTCCATGGCTTGCAATAAAAAGTTATTCGCAAAAGGCTCTCGTCTTTATATACCTTCACGTTAAGGCAGGGCGACAGGCGATATCGTGGATTACGGAAGACTGAAGATAAGGGGAATCGTTGAGATGAAGACGCCAGAAGGCGGCATAGTCAGGCTCAACCATATCAGGCCGATAGGCTGCAAAAAGCTTGACACGAGATATTCGCATTTCCTTAACACGGACATCGCATCGTTCTCAGGCAAAGAAGGCGGCAGCGAGGATGGAATCGTGCTGAATCTGTCGGGCGCCGAATATGCCGACAGGGACAGACTTGCGTCCATGCTGCGGCTAAAGAGGCGCTATGGCAAGAACGGCAAAGACGTGTATTTCGTGGTAGACAGCGGAGTGCTTAACTCAATCAAGCTCGCCCGGCTGGAGACTGCGTTCAATGCGTACCCGAGCATGGGAAGCCTGAAAAACGACGGCCGCTACTGATTCTGGAATAATGCGGATTAAAAGTGCAAAGCCCGTAAAAACAAAACAAATATAAAACAGCGCGACAAGAATATATTGTTCTATATGTACGCAAGGCAGATGCATCTGGCCAGGAAGTGGCTTTTTGCAGATGCCATGCTAACCAACAATTCCCCGATCGGCATCACCGTGTCTAGGTGCTACTGATTCTGGGGATGACTCTTTACTAAAAGAGGACCCATAAAACCTTTCCAGGCATGCATTGTATTCCCAGGCGATGGGGCTAGTCCTAGCCACTTAAGGTGATCTTGGCTTCCGTCCTAAAAAATCCCTTCTCTGCGGCGGGGACCTCTGGACGAAGCAAGGCCCTAGGAGCCATACCTCGCATGGGAATGATGAAACCCTCAAAGAAAAAGCATCCTTGGGACTTCTCTCACTAACTGGTATATAGTCTAATTTGCTAAACTGGATATATATTTCTATGCTTAATGCACGCGGCCTTTCCGGCGCATCAGCGCCGGGATTCCAAGAAATGGACGCGGCCAATAAAGAATCTAGGACCTCTTCCTCTTCACGTGGATGGCCTTGGCAAACTTCGTTGCCTGTTCGAGCGGGTTGTTGCCGTCCTCAATCCTGGTCCCTATGTGGATGCAGTTGGCGCCGGCCTTGATGAGCTCGCTGGCATCCTCCGGCGTCTTCACGCCGCCCGCAATCACTATGTTTATGTCCGCCATCTTCCTGATTGCTGCGACTATGGGAAGCGGAACAGGCGACGGCGCGCCGGAGCCCGACTCGAGTATTACAAACCTCATGCCCATGTAGCGCGCGGCCATGGCATAAGCCACCGGCACGTCTGGCTTGTCGCGCGGGAGGAGGTTTGCCTCGCCCACGTATCCCACGGTCTGGCCCGGCTCGAAGACCAGGTATGCCGTCGGTATGGCCTCTATGCCGTACTTCTGCACAAGAGGCGCACCAAGCGACTGGGCGCCGGTTATCCAGTAAGGGTTCTTCGAGTTCAAAAGGCTCATGAAGTACATGGAGTCGGCATGCGATGTGATGTTCCCGATGTTTCCCGGGAAGAGGTGCAGCGGCACCGAGACGCTTTCCTTTATGCGCTTTGCCATCTCGTCGAGCTGCTGGCCCTGGGCGCCTATCGAGCCGCCAAGCATTATGATGTCGGCCCCGCCCTTCTCCATTATCTTTGCAAGCTTTGCGCCCTTGTCCGGCGTGTGCTTGTCCGGGTCTATGAGCCCCATGAAGACGCCGCGCCCGGAAGAAACGATTGATTCGATGTGCTTTTCCACTTTCCCTTTCTTTGTCCGGAAGCCTTTTCGCCTAGGTATTATCCGGCGGACATACTTTCCTACCTTGCCGTCCATCGTATATTAGATTGGCCCGGGGTTTTTAAATGCGAAGAACAGAAGATTAAACATGATTCTTGTCACTGGCGCTAGCGGTTTCATAGGATCTGCCATCGTCCCGGAACTGCTCTCCCAAGGCTATAGCGTCCGGGCCCTCTGCAGGAGCGCAGATGCCGCAAAATCCCTGCCCAAGAAGGCGGACGCATCGATTGGCGACGTGACGATCCCTGAGACGCTGGGGAGCGCCCTCCATGGAGTAGACACCGTGATACACCTTGCGGGCATGGTCTCCTATTCAAAACCCAGGGAAGAGCTCTTCAGGGTCAATGCCATAGGGACGAGGAACCTGCTCGACCAGTGCGGGGACGTGAAGAAGTTCGTGCTCTCTTCCAGCGTGTCCGTTTACGGGCAGGTGCGCGGGGAGGCCGACGAGAGCTATCCCGTCCTTCCGGGCACGCCGTACGGCGAGTCCAAGGCCGCGGCGGAGAGGTTCGTTTCTGCGTCCGGGATAAGGAGCGTCGTGCTGAGGATAGCGCCCATCTACGGCAAGGGAAGCGAAGCTTGGGTGAAGAACCTGGAGCTCCTCGACCGGGGCTTTCCCATACCCTCGACCCGGAACCTGACGCACGTGGTCCACGTCACAGACGCCGTCCAGGCCATCGTGAAGTCTGTCGAGAAGGGGGAAGGCACGTACAACATAGCATCGGAGAAGCCCGTCCCGTTCGTCGAGTTTGCAGAGGCCATCGTCCGCATGCTCGGAAAGAAGCCGCGCAGGCTGCCGTCCTTCATGGTCTGCGCCATGGCCTCGGCTGCCGGCATGAAAAGGTACATGGACGTCCTGACCATGAACCGCAACTATAGCATCAGGAAGGCGAGAGAGGAACTGGGATACGCGCCCAAGGCGGATTTTGAAAGCAAGGCAAGGGAAATGGTGGAATGGTACCGGGGCCTCAGCTAACCGGTTTTAGACAAAAATTGGTTTCATGCATCCGGTTTTGCTTTGTTTTTGTCACTGAATAATCCTTAATAGGGCTTTCAAAATAGGTAGCTAGCGGTAACATATATAAACCCGGAAATCATAGAAATATTGGAAATTTTCCAAGGGGAGGTTAAAACCATGGTAGCTAAAAAGTATTACGAAATGAAGGTTGGCTCAAAGAAGCACGTCTTCACCGGCAAGTCTCCCAGGCAGGCTGCACTGAAGGCCGCGGCAAGGGGCTTCAGCGACATCAAGCTCAGGGAGAGGGGCAGGAGGAACAAGGACGGCACCTACACAATCCACAAGTTCAAGGGCTCCGTCAAGGTCATAAACGCCCCGGAGAACAGGCCAGCATGGCTTCCGGCAAGGGTAAAGAAGCCCACGGTGAAGAAGTCCGGAGTCGAGAGGTTAAAGAAAGTGTAAGCCTTTTTTAGGCTTCCTTTCATTTTTTTCTTTTTCTTTTCAGTCCAGTTCTAGTCGTGCCGTCATAGTCATGCCAGCGGGAAAAGCACGTGGGCGACGCTTCCGAGGAAGATTGTCACGAGGACCGTGATGAGGAAGACGGGCGCAAACCTCACCCCTTCCTTTATCCACACGTCCCCTCCCTTCTTCCTGTACTTCTCGACCTCTTCTGCCGTAATGCCTCTCCACTTGCCGGTTATGAGGACGTCGCCTACCCTCAGGTCCTTTGCTCTTACCTTCCTCCTGAAGAGGTCGGATTCGACGGCCTTTGCGTACTGCAGGAAGAGGAGCATCACGAAGGCGAGGAACGGCATGGCGAGTATGCCGGGAAAGTCGTAGACCGGGACCCCGAAGTTAAATGATAGGTAGAAGGCCGTGTAAAGGGACGCCGCAAGGACTATAGCAAAGGAGGCCGCCATGAGCAGCGCCCTTGCGCGCACGTTCTTTCTAAACGTCTTCCACACGCCGGGCCTTCGCACGCCGAGGGCCACTGCGTACAGGACCAGGTAGAAAAGCGACACCATGAAGAAGTTGAGTATCATCGTCATCCAGAAGGGAAGCGGTGTGCCCCATGCCGGGGAAAATCCCGCGGCGTCCGGAAAAAGGAAGCCAAGCGCCCCCATGAGCCAGGCGTCGCCGTCGCCCCACTGCCTCGCAAGGTACATGATGAGGCCCACGACGAGGAATACGACCCCGTAGGCTACCGAGTTGATGATGATGAGGGGATCGGAAAGGATGAAGGCGAAAACGCCCCGCACGGCGAGCGCGGAAACGATGATGGAATAGGGGAGCCAGTCGGGGAACTCCGTCGTCTTCACGTCCCAGTAAGCGGCAAGGCCAAACCCGCAGACTCCGACCGCAAGCAACAGCAGCCCGAACATAGTATTAGTTGGCGGGGGCCAAATAAAAAGCCGAACCGCAGGGGGGGAATCGTCCCCCCTTCAGTTCAAGGCTTTTCCTGATTCCCCCCCCACTCTGAGGGCGGAAGCGTACTTTCCGCTAACGGTTTCCTCCACAGAGGAGACGAGGAAGCTTGCTTCCCGAACTTTTGAGCGTGTAGCTTGCTCAAAAGGGTTAAATGAGGCCGCTGAGATTTGAACTCAGGTTGCCAACACCCCAAGCTGGAGTGATAGACCATTGCAGAGCTCCTCTTCAACCGGGTTTCCCCGTCAGAAGCTCGAGGAGGCTTAGCTACACTACGGCCCCTTTTGTGTTGTATTCTGGATTATCTCACAATATAAATAAAAAGATAATTCTGAAGGCGGCAGCTTATTTTCCGCTAACGCTTTAGGCCGCTTGCTTGGCCTAAAGGGTTAGATGGGCCCGCTGAGATTTGAACTCAGGTCTGGAACTCCCGAAGCTCCGATGCTAGACCAAGCTACACCACGGGCCCGCAAGTCTTATATGGTCCGTGGTGGATTTAAATAATTCGGACCGGTTTTGGACCGGACAGCCGGCCCGGCGGGCTTGGTAGATTGGTTCATATTTATAAATTTTGGATGCAATGAATATTCGTGGAGTTTTTTATGAACAAGGGATTTGCTGTTTTCGTGCTTTCAATCGTCCTTCTCACGGCAGCGGTTTCTTCGGCGATGGAGCTGAGCCTGGGCGTCGTGCCATCTGAGGCCACCGTGCAGGCCGGAGAGACCGCGGATTTCACGGCGACGATCTTAAGCGACGTGAAGGCTGGCGGGATTTACCTCTTCGTGACCGGCGGGCCATCGAGCTGGATAAACCTTGGGAGCTCCTACATATCGCTTCCGGCCAAGCAGGTCGAGATTCCCATGGTATTTTACCCAAACGACGTTCCCGGGACATACACGTACACCGTGCTTGCGCAGTCGTCCGCTTATCCGCAGCTGACGGAGGAGACCGAAGTGACCATAACCATCATCGGCCCTGACAGCATAACGCTCAAGGGAGGGAAGATAGACAGGAACGGCGACAACGCGAGAGTGACGATGGTGCTGCAGTCGGAAGAAAAGCAGAATGCCGTGATAGAGTTCACGCTGACTGACGACAAGGGCGTGGTTGGGGCAACCTACACCGTGACCGAGGAGGTTGAGGGGATAAAGAACGTCGAGCTAACCTTTCCGCTTGCGTCCGTGATTGCTGGCGAGTACACGGCAAGAGCTGTGGTCAAGGGGATGGGAATAACGCTTTCGGAGAAGATGTCCGTAGACGAAGTGCGCATGGTCGTAAAGACCCAGGAAGAGGAGGCCAGCGCGCTCTACGAGGAGCACAGGTTAAAGGTTTCAAACGACGGCAACGTTATCGAGGATGAGCTTACAATCGAGGCGAGCGTCCCGACGGGATTCGTGACGTTCTCGCAGCAGCCGGAGAAGTGCGAGGGGGGCGTGTGCGAGTGGGCGGTACCCGCCATGAACCCAAACGACGCCTTTGAGATAATATACAGGGTGGAGTACTGGCCGCTCGTGGCGGAGGGCCTGATGATAGCCGTACTCGTCTCTGCATTCGTCGTCTTCGGCTGGAACAGGGTGAACACTCCATTCATAAGCAAGAGGGTGGAGGAAGGAAGAGGCACCTACACGGCCGTGATAGAGATAAGGAACGCGAGCAGGAAGTTAACCAACGTGACAGTCAAGGATTTCGTGACGCCGCTCTTCGAGGTGGACAAGTCGTTTGAGGCCGCAAAGCCCGAGATGAAGCACAGCGAAGAGGGCACCGAACTCGTGTGGTCCATGCCCGAAATGAGCCCCGGGGAGCAGAGGATAATACACTACAAGATGAGGCCCGTGATAAACGGCCACCTCAGGGTCTCGAAGGCGACCATGAGATACTCTTTCGGCAACGGCGGAAAGGGAAAGGTGCAGTCAGGGGAAACTTTCGTCGCCGCCTGACGTTGTTAGGTTTTTAAAGGCTCGGCCGACATATTCTATTAAAAGTCCCGAGGTAGCTCAGTCTGGCTAGAGCGATCGGCTGTAGGCGAGCACACCGTGATATATGCACGGTCTTATGAGTGTGTTTGTTGGACGCAGTCGCTCGAAAGAGACCGATAGGCCGGGAGTTCAAATCTCCCTCTCGGGACCTCATTCTTAACTTTTTTAACTCTTGCTGCCGGTGGCGTCATGCGCCGGGAACCCGCCGAAGGATTCGGAAGAACCTGCGTGCCCTGAAGCCTGGTGCTTCTGGGACGATGCAAAAGAAGGACTGTTTCGCGCGCGTCCGGAAAGGAAGCCTGCGACGGTGGGGCTGCCAAGGTCCAGGAGGCACATCACGAAGTCCTCCCCGCTACCCTCCCAGTTCCTGAATATCCCCCTCTCCTGTGCGCCGAGCTGCCTCATGAGGCCAAGGGAGGACGTCTGCCTGCAGTGGCATGCGATGGAGGAGAAACCGCGCTCCCTTGCGCTCCCCAGGAGCTCCCGCAGCATCTGGTGCCCGTATCCCTTTCCCTGGTGGCCGGGGTTGACGACTATGTTCAATATGTAAAGGACCGATGCGTCCTGCGGCAGGTCCATGATGCCGTATTCACGCACTTCCTCAAGCGTCATGCGGAATCCCACGGCGTTGCCTATGTACACGGAATCGAGGAGGGCAACCTTCGACAGGGCGCCGGAAGAAAGAATTACCTCCGCGAACTCTTCGCCTGATGTCCTCAGGGCCTCGGGGTAGACAAGCTCCGACTCCGTGACGTGTCCTGCGTACTGCTCCCAGTTGCCAGCGTTCAGGTCCCGGAATGTCAGTGTGTCGCTCATGCCATCGAAGCTACTATCCGCAGAAGCTTTAATAAGCTTTGCGTGGGCACCGGAAAAGGCGCATCAGTAAGCTTTATTAAGCTTCCAGACAATAATCCATCTATGCACCCGCAGGCAGTAATCGTGCTAGTGAACCTAGAGTGATTTCATTAGCCGTTGCCCGGGTGCGGACTGGTTCTTCACGGCAAAAGAAGCGGATCCTTTTCCTCCCGGACTGCGTGTGCTTGAAACCATGGAGTGATAATATGATGGGACAAGACAGCAGTACAATCTTCCCGGAAATACCAAGGGAAGAAGACATCGAGCCGATGGGCACGGGCTACGCCGGCCCTGGGGTAAATGCGGGGAGCACTATAAACGGTATGTATCCTACAAAAGCACTCGACGCGCAGATCATACCGTCCGCCGAGAGCCCTAACGGCCCTTCGTGGGCAAAGAACTATAATATGGATTAAGGCTGGGGATTCTTTTTACCCCACGCCAGCCGCAGAACAGGCGCGGCAGGCTAAAGCTTCCTTATTATGCCAAGGACCTCGCCAAGACCGCCTATTATGAAGTCCGCCCTCCCGAGGTCTTCCCTTCTCATGGTGCTCGTGAGGGCAATGCACTTCATGCCGGCGCCCTTGGCCGACTCGATGCCAAGCGGCGCGTTCTCGACGACCACGCACTCCTCCGGCCGGACGGAAAGGCCCTGCGCGCACCGAATGTAGGGCTCCGGATGGGGCTTTGGCTTCTGCGTCTCGTCCCCGGTGATTATGTAGTCGAAGAGAGCGTTCTCCTGCGGCCCCATGTGGGGCAAAAGCGCCGACCTGTGGCTTCCGGTCGCAAGGCCTATCAGAAGGCCGCGTCCCTTGAGGTCCGAAATGAGCGTGAGCGCCTCGGGACGCAGCTTCAGGCCCTGCGCCATCTCCACGTACAGCCTCTTCTTCTCCTCTATTATCCTTTCTATTTCATAGGAGTCCAGGGATAGGTTCCTCGTCATGTCCGTTATTATCTCAAGCGTCCTGCCCCCTTCCCTCATGTACAGGTCCCTCTCGGATATCTTCAGCCTCTTTCCAAGGGCCTGCTGGAAGGACTCGTAATGGAGGCGCATGTTGTCTATGAGCGTCCCGTCGAAGTCGAAAATCACGGCCTTCATCATAACCGAATCATGTGGGGATTACCTTTATAAATGTCAGCCACAATATAATTCTTGGCGGCCAAAGTGGAGGGGTTTACCCGTTCCCATTTCGAACACGGAAGTCAAGCCCTCCGACGGTCTGGGTTGTACTGGTTTCGACTGGGAACCCCAGATCGCTGCCAACCCCATATTTCTTGGCGAACCGCGAAACGCGAAATCTTTTAAAAGTCGGCATGTATTAAATATAGAAAGCAGTGCTTCGATGGTGTAGCGGCCTAGCATGCAGCCCTGTCACGGCTGCGACCCGGGTTCAAATCCCGGTCGAGGCGCTTTTTGTTTTTTTTCGTGCGCATTTTAAGTTATTTTAATACACCCGGGGAAAAGATTAAACATGCCCGGAAACTTTGGGAGGATTCTATGGTACGTCTTTGCGACCACGAAGGGCGGCCCCACACGGATAAGGATAATGGAGCTCATCCTCGAGAGACCCTACAACATGCACCAGATATCAAAGAAGCTTTCTCTTGACTACAAGACCGTCCAGCACCACATGAAGGTGATGGAGGAGAATAGGGTGATTACGGTCGAGGAGAAGAAATACGGGACCATATACTTCCCCACGGCACTCTTCGATGAAGTAAAGGATATATTTGCGGAGATAAAGAATAAAGTAGGTGCTGGATGATGTTCGACTTTGTGGTGCTGGGGCTCATGGGCACAAATGTGGCGCTCACGCTTGCGCTCATATATGTGTACTCCAGGAACCACAAGCTCGTGAAGTCCAAGATGACGCTTGGGATGCTCTTCTTTGCGCTCGCCTTCCTCATAGAAAACGCCCTGGGCTTCTACTTCTACGAGTCGCTCCTGGTGCAGGGCTTCTCCGCGGTGACGACGTTTAACCTGGTCGTCAAGTCCTTCGAGACGGTGGGCCTCTTGATACTACTTTACGTCACCTGGGAATAGAACAGGGAAAG